>PUKM01000096.1 GCA_003552325.1 Natrialbaceae archaeon
GTGGTGGGTTCGGCCCGGCACACGAACAGGTGTTGGCCGACCCGGCCGTCCAGACGTTTTTCAGGGCTCAGGGTGTGGGCCCGGCGGATGGCCTCTGGGCATACCGGCTGGCTGTCCTCCGCTCGCTTTCGACACACGTGGAAACTACTGATCCAGTTGCTGTCCGCTATCGATTCACGCTCGAGGATGCCTCATTGAAAATCCGTCTGACTGAGGCCACGAACGGGCTGCGATTCCAGCCACTCGAATAATGTCAGAAGTGTTTGAGTAACCGGATACTCAAAACGATTATATTGATTTCTCTCTATATCCAAACTGGGATACGGTATCGCACGGCGTCGTCAACCCAACCCGGTCCCACGTGGTCCGGGTGCCGACGATGTCGACTCGTCCGGTTGGGGGACCGGGTGGCAGACAGTCGATACCGGCTGTCCTGGCGCACCGACGACTCGAGTGCGGCGGCCCCGGGGGGAGTCGTTGCACTGATCGGTGTCGCCTCGTTTCAAAAAAGTACGTTTGTTCGTGTTCAGTCGTCAGCCGGCGCTGCACCGGAGTCTTCGGCCTGTGCTTTCGTCCAGGAGAGTTTGCCACCCGCTGCGAGGATGTCGCGTTCGCGCTCGGAGGCATAGAGGGTCGCCGTGAACTCCTCGTCGCCATTGACACGGACGGTGAACTCCTCGGTGCCGTCTGCGACGGCCTGTGCGACGTCCTCGACGATTTCGATCTCGTCGCCCTGATCGATCGCCGCGTACGTCTCCTCGTCGATCGTCAGCGGCAGCAACCCGAAGTTGAAGAGGTTCGCACGGTGGATGCGGGCGAAACTCTGGGCCAGGACGCCCTCGATGCCGAGGTACATCGGACAGAGCGCCGCGTGCTCACGCGAGGATCCCTGCCCGTAGTTCTCACCGGCAACGAGGAAGCCGCCGTCGGCCTCGAGCGCGCGCTGTGCGAAGGTGTCGTCGACCCGTGAGAGCGTGAACTCCGAAAGTTTGGGGACGTTCGACCGGTACATCAGGATGTCCTGGGTTGCGGGGATGATGTGGTCGGTCGTAATGTTGTCGTCCATCTTCAACAGTGCCGAGCCCGAAAGCTCCGCGTTGAGGGGGTCCTTGAGCGGGACGTCACCGATGTTGGGGCCTTTGACGAGCCCGTCGTCGACGGCCTCGTCTGGAGCGATGAGGTCGGTTTTCGACCCGTCGTACTCCTCGGGGAGTTCGAAGCCAGGGTCCTCGAGATCGCCGAGCTCGTCGGCGAGGTCCCGTGGGTCGATGATCTCGCCGGCAATCGCGGCGGCGGCGGCGACCTCGGGCGAGCAGAGGTAGACGTTGTCGTCCTCGATACCCGAGCGGCCCTCGAAGTTGCGGTTGAACGTCCGCAGACTCACCGAATCGGAGGCGGGAACGTGGCCGATCCCGATACAGGCCCCACAGGTCGCCTCGGAAAAGTTGACGCCTGCGGCCATCATCTCGGCGACCCAGCCCTCGCGGGCGAGGATCTCTGAAGCCTGTTTGGAGCCGGGGGCGACGATCATCTCGGTCTGCATATCGACTTCGCGTCCCTCGAGCATCTTCGCGGCGGGGAGAATGTCCTCGTACGCGCCGTTGGTACAGGAGCCGATGATGACCTGTTCGACGTCGGTGCCGGCCACTTCGCGGACGGGCACGACGTTGTCGGGCATCGACGGCTCGGCGATCAGCGGCTCGAGATCCGAGAGGTCGACGACGATCTGGTCATCGTAGTCGGCGTCGTCGTCGGGCTGGAGTTCGACGTATTCGTCGCCACGGCCGACGCGTTCGAGGTAGTCTTTCGTCTGGTCGTCGGTGCCAAAGATCGAGGACGTTGCGCCCAGTTCGGTCCCCATGTTGGTGATGGTCATCCGCTCGGGGGCCGTGAGCGAGGCCGCACCGGGGCCGGTGTACTCGAGGATTTTACCCACGCCACCTTTCACGCTGAGGCGACGGAGCATCTCGAGGATGATATCTTTCGCGGTGGCCCACGCGGGGAGTTCGCCCTCGAGTCTGACCTCGACGATTTCGGGCATCTCGATGTAGTAGGGTGCCCCACCCATGGCGACGGTAACGTCGATACCGCCGGCACCAATGGCGAGCTGGCCGAGGCCACCCGGCGTGGGGGTGTGGCTGTCCGAGCCAAGCAGGGTCTTCCCTGGGGCGGCGAAGTTCTCGCGATGAACGTTGTGACAGATGCCGTTACCGGGGCGAGAGAAGTGGGCACCGAAGGTGCCGGCAGCAGAACGTAAGAAACGGTGATCGTCGGTGTTCTTGAAGTCGAACTGGTAGGTCTGGTGGTCACAGTACTGGGCAGCAATCTCGGTCTGGACCTCGTCGAGTCCCATCGCCTCGAACTGCAGCCAGACCATCGTCCCAGTGGTGTCCTGTGTGAGTACCTGATCAATCTCGATACCGATCTCTTCGCCCGTCTCGAGGGTTCCTTCGACGAGGTGGTCCTCGAGAACCTTTTCGGTAAGCGTCTGTCCCATAGCACCCAGAAATGGGCTTTCCGTCCTGATAAATCCCGCGTGTTAGTACATGATTCCACACGTTCACCGGACGGTGGTGCCGGTTTCAGCCGGACTGTTTCGAAGGAGAGCCACCTACTCGAGCGTCTCCGTTACCTTCGCGGGATGGGTAGGGCGGGAAACCTTGACGTAGCCTTCGCCGTGGATTTCGACACGGTAGCCCTCGTAGGTGCACTCGAAGTGATGGTCGGTAACGTCGCGGCCACTCCGGGGCTGGAACAGTCTGGTCAGTGAATCCGGATCAGCGACGTGATAGAACGGCGGGAGGTCGACGACCGAGCAGCCCTCGAGGGCAGCGACGAGGTCGACGATGGCCTCGATCGGGCCAGAAACGGGGTCGAACGGTTTGCTGAGGGTGCGTTGGTTTGGGTCAATCGTGTCGGCTGGAGCGTCATCAGCGGGGTCCATAGGGCGATGAACACGAGATGGGTACGTAGGTTCCTGGCTGGCTATATGAGTGTTTTATACGGTGACGGGTCACGAAACCGGCACAATAGTCAAGCCACCTGACACAGTAGGGTGTGGTATGAGCTCCACCCTGCAACTCATCGGCGTCGGTGTTATCGGACTGATCGCCGCCTGGATCCTGTTTCAACTCGTCGTCGGCATCATCGGGACGGTCATCAGCCTGTTCGTGACCCTCCTCGTGATCGCCGCGGTCGCGGGCCTCGCTTACGTGGCGATTTCGGCGTTGATCTGAAACCACGACATCCGGACACTACAGACAGTCCTCGAGCAGCCCCATCGCTTCCTCGTGAACGTCCTCGAGTCCCGACGCCGTTCGTGCCTCCGCCGTGACTCGAATAAGCGGTTGGGTCCCACTGGCTCGGATCAGGAACCACCCCGCGTCCCGGTCGACGCGGATCCCGTCGAGCGTATCGACATCGGATTCGTCGTATCGCTCGCGTGCTACATCCTCGACGGCGGCCATGACCGCCGATTTGTCGGCCACCTCGAGTGA
>PUKM01000189.1 GCA_003552325.1 Natrialbaceae archaeon
ATCAGGACGTCGGCTTCGATAACGGTCGCGTCGGGGGTGAGCACCTGTCCATCGGTGATCGCCAGCGTCTGCATGGCAGTGACTCTCCACGCGAGGGGCGTTAATCTGCCGTCTCTCGTCGGTCACTCGTATACGGCAGAGCGCCCACGCGAGTCGGTTGAACACTGTTACTGCGCACTTACCCACGCCACCTTCCGCTCTCCGGTGGGACACACTGCCAGAAGTCCGCTCGAGCGTCGATTTCGTAGCCGTGTTCCTCGAGCAGTGTCCGGCAGGACCCGGCCACGTCGGTATCGAGCCCTTCCTCGTGGATCTCGATGAAGAGCATCGGTCGGTGGCGCTCGAGGACGTCACTGGCCCCACGGAGCACCGCGGGACCGGTACCTTCGACGTCGATTTTGAGCACGTCCGGGGCGGGTCGGTCAGCAACGAGCGTTTCGAGTCGACGGACCGGAACGGTGTGAACGTCCCGAACCCGTGCCCCCCACCGGGTCGCACTCTCGGGCTGGAATGCCGACAACTCGGCGTGCGTCGACTCGTAAAACCGGCCCTCCCTGTCAGCTGCACCGACGCCACAGGCCACCACCTCGATTCGATCCTCGAGGCCGTTGGCTGCGATGTTGGTCTCGAGCCGGGACACGGTGTTCGGCGCCGGTTCGACGGCGATTATCAGCCGACTAGGACCCGCCGTCGCGAGTGCGAGCGCATAGATGCCGACGTTGGCACCGAGATCGTAAATTATCGCATCGGTGTCGGCTGCCCGATCGATGGCGACGAGCATCGGGTCATCGCCGTGCCGGTTGAGCGGCTCGTAACACCGAAAATTCGCCACCGGTGTCCGGTTCGGTCTGGCGACGCCCCGGTAGTGGTAATTCAGCCCAGCCACCCGGTAGTACCCGCTGTAGGCGACGCCACGAACCCGCTGTAACACACCAGCGTCACGACCAGCCATAGGCCACATACAGGGTTCAAACAGTTGACTATTTCGACTGTCACCGACGCCAACTGACTCCAAACGGTTAGGACCGCGGGTCACGTCGTTTCGGCCGATGGAGGTGAGCGTCCTCGAGCGAATCGTCGAGAAGTCCCTCGAGACGCAGGTCGTCGACTGTGCCTTCCCCACGGTCGGATCGGTCGCCGAGACGGCCCTCCTCGAGCTGGCAGGTGCACCCTCGCGGGTCGTCTGTAAACGTGGCGGGGCGAACGTCTGGACGGGGGACGTCATCGAGCCGCTGGTCTGTCAGGCCGTCGCCGAGGCGACCGAGCTGCCAGTGCCGGAGGTCCTCGCAACCGGCTCCGTTCGCGGCCCGCATATCGATCCCGCACTCGAGCGGTGGGCGCTCTACGAACACCGCGAGGGTGACGTACTCGACACGTACCCCGCACACGAATTGGCGACGACCCGCCGAATCGTTCGACAGGCCGGCTCACTCCTCGGGCGTCTCCACGCGGCGTTCGAGGGGCGCTACGATGCCGTTGCCGGGCTGGCTCGAGCGGACGGCGACCTCGGGCCCGTGCCACCAGCCGGATGGCATGCGATGGCCCCCGATGGAATCACTCGGGGCCTCATCCCGGTCCCCACAGCCGGCCACCCCGAGTGTCGCCCCGTCCTGACACACGGTGATTATCATCCCCACAATCTCCTCTGTGACGCTGACGGCACCGTCACCGCCGTACTCGACTGGGGGAACGCCCACGTCACCCATGACGGCTACGCCGTCGCTCGAGCCGAGGCTCGTTTCGTCGACCGGTTTCGACTCCCGGATCGCGAGCGATCGGCACTCATCGCCGCGTTTCGGGCCGGCTACGAGGACCACCGTCCCCTCGAGCCAGCCTATGGGAGGCGTGCACCGTGGTACAAACGGCTGTGGCTCGTCCAGTCGCTGGCGAACTACGGCCGAATCGCCCGGACGAAACGTGGGCGGACCCAGCTGGCCCGGCAAGCACGAACGCTTCTCGAGTGAACGGTGTCGTTGGGGTCGCTCGAGTCGTTCTCCGGCCGCGTTTCGATAGCATAGATGACGGGCCGTGAAGGAGGACAAAGACGATCGGGATGGGACGACCGACAATTAAGACCCAGGCGTTCGTCCCCCCTCGCATGAACGCCTCCCTCGCCATCGGCCATCGCTCACTCGGTGACCCAGACGTGACCTATCCCCTCGAGCCCGTCCCGACGGCTGGCTGTCCGGAAACGAGTACCGACGACGTGCAGTACCCCGTCGGGGTCGAGTACGCCTACGGCGACGTCGACCTCGAGCTGTTCGATCCGCGACAGCCCGTCGGTCCCGGCCTCGAGCGCTGGCAGCCGCTGTTACCGCCACTGGCCGTCGACACACTCGGCGAGGGGGCGACGCCAGCTATCGACGCCCCGCGGCTGGCCGAGTGGCTCGACCTCGAGGAGTTGCTCTCGGACCACCGGCGGAACGACGACCCCACACTCGTGCTCAAGGACGAATCGCAGAACCCCACCTGGAGTCACAAAGACCGGCTGAACCGCTGTACCGTGAGCGCGGCCGTCGTCGAAGAGGCAACAGGTATCGTCGCGTCCTCCACGGGCAACCACGGGGCGGCCGCCGCCGCGTACGCCGCTCGAGCAGGCCTCCCGTGTGTCGTCTTCACCGCGCCGGAAACGCCATCGGCCGTCCAGGCGTTCATCCGAAGCTACGGGGCCGTCCTCCTCGCCGTCGACGATATCGGTGTTCGCCAGGAGGCCGTCGACCATCTGGCCGACGACCACGGCTTTCACCCCGTCAGCAGCCGCACGGGTGTCCACACCGGCCACGCGTGGGGGCCTGAGGGGTACAAAACAATCGCCTACGAGCTCTACTGTCGTCTCGAGGGACGGGCACCGGGCACCGTCGTCATCCCCACCTGCTACGCCGAACTCCTGTACGGCATCTGGAAGGGGTTTCGCGAACTCGAGGCCCTCGGCGTCGCGGATCGAACCCCTCGGCTGGTCGCCGCTGAACCAGGCGTCAGAGCACCACTCCGGGAGGCACTGGTGGCTGGCGACCCCGTTCGACACGTCGACGCAGCCCCCACCGAGGCCTACTCGATCAAAGCGACCACGAGCAGCATCCGGGGCTTTCGCGCCCTCGAGGAAAGCGACGGCCTCGCCGTCGGGTTCTCGGAAGCGCAACTCGAGGCCGCCCAGCACCGCCTCGCCCGTACCGGGTTCTGGCAAGAGTCCTCGGGTGCGGCCGCCATCGCTGGCCTGCTCGCACTCCGGGACGATCCCTCGGCGGCCGTCGACGCCAGCGGCACTCCCGTTGGTGAACCCCAGCTCGAGGCTCCCGTCGTGAGCGTCATGACCTCGAGCGGGTTCAAAGACGGCGCGGCCCTTCCGGGAGATCGAACCCACGGAGACGGCTGGTACGAAGCCCCCCGCCCGGGCACCTCGTGGGCCGAGATCCGCGAGGCTCTCGAGGTACACGATCGGATTCCGCTCGAGGGATGAGCGCCGTGTTCACTGCTTAGGCCAGCCGATCGACCCACTC
>PUKM01000136.1 GCA_003552325.1 Natrialbaceae archaeon
AGTTGACCCTGGGATAACGGCGAGTCGGACTCGAGGACTTTGGCCACGAGTTTCGCGCTTGGTGGCAGCTCACGCAGTCGGTCACGGTATTCGGATTCTGAAAGGATTTCCTCGGCAGCGACAGCACGGTCGTCAGCGGTACTCATGCTCATAGGGGATGGATCGGGTACGCATTCGTAAACCTTCCCTATATGTGGATACGGACAATTGAAAGTATAATAGGTGTTTATATCACATATGTATTTTCGAATCGAGTCGCCGCTTGCTTCGGGTTTCTCAGACTCGCCTCGAGGCGAGACACTATCTTAGCCGCTTCCGAAGGGTGGGGTATGGAACCACTCCCGGAGGCGTTCATGGACCTGTTCGAGCGCAAAACAGTTGCCCACTTTGCCACGATGATGCCCGATGGCACCCCCCAGGTGACACCGGTCTGGATCGATGCCGATGAGGAGGGGTACGTGCTCGTCAACACGGCACGTAACCGACGAAAGGAAAAGAACGTCCGTGAGAATCCACGCGTGGGCGTTTCGATTCCGGACCCTGAGGATCCCTACCGATATCTCTCGATCCGGGGGGAGGTCGAGGAAGTCACGACTGAGGGTGCGATCGACCACATCGATGCACTCGCCAAGCGGTACTTCGACCGCGAGGAGTATCCACACCACGGCGAAGAAGTCGGCGAGCGCGTCATTATCCGGATCCGGCCGGATCGCGTCGTCTCGAGTGGGAACTAATCGAGGCTGTCAGCGGGGCGTGGCCCCTCACTCGGCTGGAACGTGCAGGACCGGACGGTCCGTCTCGAGAAGTATTGATTGTGCCGTGCTTCCGAAGAGGGCCTTTCCAGTCGGGGTACGCTGGCGTCCCGATATACAGATCAGGTTGACGTCTCTTTCCACAGCTAGCTGCAGGAGTGCCTGCGCTGGCTTGCCACTTTCTTCGGCGAGTGTGACGTTCCACCCACCTTCCTCGAGAATGTCGGCGGCTCGGCGGGCGCCCGAAATCTGTGTTACCGACGCGCCTTCTGGATTCGACTCGAAGATGTGAGCGACCACGACCTCCATTTCTGCAGGCGTGCCGGGGAGGTTCACTACCGCCTCTGCCTGGGCAGTTGCCCGGCCATCTGTGCCATCGACTGCGAGCAAAACGGTGTACATGTGTGATATCGTGTGGTCGATGTGTAAAGAACTTCACCCCAATGGCGCCAGCCGAGACTCTCCGTGTCGGTGTCCCTATTCCGCGCTGTTGTACGATTGTTGGCTGTACCGGTGTGACGAGTCCCGCCGACCCGGCTTGCGAGACTCGTGACCAACGTACAGCCGACAGTGTCACTCACCTATCCTCACCTGCACGGCGACTCCGGGGGTACGGTGAGCGGTGTTTCAACCGCTGTGTTTTTCCGCCGGGCTAACTCCAGTATCGTTTTATCCCTCCGGAAGTGTAGTTTCGCCCAGTGTGAAAGGACAGGAATGGTACCAGGCCGACGATATCGCCGAGGAGTACGACGATAAGCGGTTCTCCCAGGGCGGTCAGTTGATCGACCGACGCGAGAAAACCGCCGTCCTCGAGGCACTTGGCCCCCTCGAGGACCGCGACGTGCTCGAAATCGCCTGTGGTACCGGGCGATTTACGGTGATGCTTGCTCAGCGTGGAGCAAACGTGGTCGGACTCGATATCTCTGCAGCAATGTTACAGCAAGGCCGACGGAAGGCCATGGCGGCGGGCGTCGATGACTCCCTTCAGTTTCTCCGTGGTGACGCGGGTCGGTTGCCGTTTCCCGACGATCACTTCGACACCGTTGTCGCAATGCGATTTTTCCACCTCGCCGACGACCCCGCGGGGTTCTTGAGCGAGATGAAACGCGTCGCTCGAAACCAGATCGTCTTCGATACGTTCAACCGGTTCAGCGCGCGCAGCGTGTACAACTGGGCGTTACCGATGGGATCACGATTATACTCAAAGAGCGAAGTCAGTGTGTTGCTCGCGAAAAACGGCCTCGAGTTGACTCACGTTGAAGACGACTTTCTCGTTCCGTATGGGGTCTATCGAGCGATTCCCAACGTCTTGGCATCTCCCATCCGGAGGCTGGATCGAACGGTTGGACGTGCCCCGCTAGCAGACCACGCAATGTCGGTGTCGTACTGGAACGTCAGCGTCTGATCTGTCAATTTGGCATACTCACTCGGAAAAAACCACGTCTATTTTTACGTCTGGTGGGTGCTATAGAGGCATATGGACCGCCTGCTCTCGATCGTCGTCTCGACTCTGAACGACCGAGAGCACTTGCTCGCGTGTCTTGACGCTATTCGGGCTGATTGTCCGGACAACGTGGAAGTCATCGTTGTCAATGGTCCCTCATCCGATGGAACGACCGGAGCGATCCACGAGCGTGATGATGTCGACGTGCTGGTCGAAATCTCTGATCGGACGCTCAGCGTTTCTCGAAACGCCGGATTTGAACAATCGACAGGCGATGTTATCGCCTTTCTCGGCGATGAATACGTGGTCGAACCGGGCTGGTACCAGGCGATTTCGAACACGTTTGGGGGGCACGCTGACGTGACGACCGGGCCGGTCAAAGGTGGTTCCGATACTCGAATTGATCGTGAGCCACGGACGGTCGTCGGGCGACCGATTACCGTTTTCGAAGGCGCTAACGTCGCCATGGAACGCACCGTGGTCGACGCACTCGATGGCTTCGACGAGTATATTCCGACGGGCGATGCCACCGACTGTGCCCACCGTGTCGCCGGACTTGGGTTCGACGTCACCTGGAATCCGGAGATGGCCGTCCGAACGGAGGTGGGCACCGATGGCGGGACGCCGGATCGAGATTGGTACGGCAGGTATCAGGCTCACAGCTATCGACTCACGAAAAACTATGGGCCGCGCCCCTCGGTGTTCGTGCGCCTCCTCTGTGGTGCGATCAGAGACGCTGGCCGTGCCGCTCGAGGGGTGTTCGCGGGTGAGGCGACGCCGACGAACTGGCTCGGGAATGGGGTCGACGTTTTCAAGGGGGCCGCTCGAGGACTGGTTGATGGCCTTCGTTCACGGTATGGTGATCGAACGAGTCGTCGTAACCCACACGGCGTTTCGACACGGGAAGATCGGGCTGTCCGGGTGTACGACTGGCGATCGGAGTAACGGCCTCGAGTTTATTGGCCGGTTGATTGGCAAGGTCCGAAGTACGAATTCTTATAGACGGCCGCTGTGAACCGGCGACCATGACGACCCTCGAGTCACCAGGGCCGACGATCGGCGTCGTTGGCGGTGGTCAACTGGGACGGATGCTCGCCGAAGCGGCGTCTCCGTTGGGCGTGGACATCGTCGTCCTCGACCCGACCCCCGATTGCCCGGCTGCCACCGTGAGCACGGACCAACTCGTCGCCGATTTCGACGACGAGGAGGCCATTACCCAGCTCGCCGAACGAGTCGACGTCTTGACGTTCGAAATCGAACTCGCCGACCAGGACGTCCTCGA
>PUKM01000014.1 GCA_003552325.1 Natrialbaceae archaeon
AAAACTGTTATGATTTATTACATCGCCCTTCGTAGAAAGAAATGGCATGGGTGACAACAGCCACCACAGAGCAACCGCTCTCGATCGACGATCGTTTATGCAAGCAGGGGCCGCCCTCAGCGCGCTCACGTTCGCCGGAACACGACTCGACACCGTCGCCGCCGACTCACTCCCCTCGAGTCCGGAAGCGAACGATGGAGCCGTTACCTACCAGTATTTCCATACGCCGTGGTCCGACATCGAAGCTGATATCGGCCGCCTCGATGCGATGGGCATCAGTGCGATCTGGATCCAGCAACCAGCAGCCGGAAAGCTTCGATTCGAGGATCTCTCATACGACGGCGAGTACGGCTTTTATGACGACGAACGGTCACCGTTTGGATGGCGTGACCCGCACCCACCACTCGGGTACCAGCCAGTCGATCTTCGTGACTTCGATTCAACGCTCGGCACGGAAGCCGAACTCGAGTCTCTGATCGAGACCTGCCACGATCACGGAATCGAGGTGATCGTGGACGTCGTCCTCAATCATATGGCGAACCCGAACGGCCCGGAGGGGACCATCGACTGGCCACAGTTCGACGAGGACGCCGATTTCCACGATAACGGGACGCTCGGAGAGGACTGTTCACTCCAGGGTGAGGAGGCGGAATACGAGTGTGACCTCCTCGCATTGCCATCCCTGGACGTGTCACGGCAGCACGTCCAGGAGGCTCATCGGGCGTACCTGGAGAAGATCGCCGGTCTCGGAGCTGACGGCCTCCGCTACGATGCCGCTGGGCACGTGTGGCCGTGGTACTTCGAACAGGAAGTCAACCCACTCGCCGACGATCTCGGACTCTGGCGGGTGGCAGAGGTGTGGGACGAAGGAGACGTCGATCGGTTGCTCGAGTTCGCAGACACCGGGATGACGGTCTTCGATTTCCCGTTTTATTCGGCGATTACCGACGCATTCGACCATGGGAGCATGGAAACCCTGTCACAGAACGCCGCACCGGGTGTCGTCCACGAGCGACCGGAGGCCGCAGTCACGTTCGTCCAGAACCACGACACTGTTGGCCCCGGGATGAGTGAAGACGAACCCGAAGGCCGGGCGGTCGAACTCGCCGAGGCGTTTATACTCGCGTACGCGGGTACTCCAGTGCTCTATCGCTCAGACCCCGAAAGCCGTCCCGAACTCGAGGACGAGGCCCTCGAGTCACTCATCTGGGTGGCCCAAAATCTGGCCGACGGGGCGGTGATAGACCGCCACGTCGACCACGACGTCTATCTCTTCGAGCGAGACGGCAACTTGCTTGCAGGAATTAACACCGGTGAGGCCGAGGTACAGCACACCGTCGATACCTCCTGGGCCGGCGAAACACTGGTTGACCATGCAGGCGATGCGTCGGATATCGTCGTGAGTGACGACGGTACCGTTGCGGTAACGATCCCTGGTGAAGCGTGGGTCATGTACGCGCCAGCGGATGACGAAGAACCCACGGAACCGACCCTCGAGTTCGACGCGACGACCTACGAACTGGAGAAGGGAACGACCAAAACAGTGGATATCGGCGTTTCCGCCGGGGAAGATCCGATCACCGAAACACTGACCATCTCTATCGATGACGAGACGCTCGACAGCTCCGAACTCGAGGTCGAGGCAGGCTCCTCGACTACCGAGTCACTCGATATCGATGTCGAGGACAGGGTGCAAGGGACCTACGATCTCGAGGCCTCCGTTGCGGGGATGACAGCGGAAGCGACGCTGACTGTCACGGAGGAGTCAGCCGACACCCTCGAGGGCACCTATCGCATCGTGAACGTCAACAGTGGCAAGGCACTCGACGTCGAGGGGGTCAACTCGGCCGAAAACGGTGCGAACGTCCAGCAGTGGGAGGACGTTGGTGGTGACGACCAGTACTGGGTTCTCGAAGCAGTCGGCGACGATCAGTACGTCATCGAAAACGTTGGAACCGGACGCGTCCTCGAGGTCAGCGACTTCGGCACGGACGATGGTGTCAACGTCCAGCAGTGGGCGTGGGCAGACGTTGAGAGCCAGCTGTGGGAAGTCGACCCCGATGGCGACTCCTACGTTATCACGAACGTCCTGAGTGGGAAGGCACTCGACGTCGAGGGAGTCTCGACTGAAAACGGCGCGAACGTCCACCAGTGGGCGGACGTCGGGGGCGAGAATCAGCGGTGGATGCTCGAAGAGTAGCCTAGCTCGTGCGTATGTCTGCGGATTGTGATGTGCTCGAGGACACGAATGCCGACGGCTGTGTCGGGATATCAGTGCCGCCAGACCGATGTGGACGTGTTCGCTCCACCCTAGTCCCCTCTCTATTCGATCCACAACACCTGATATAAACCGTTACGAAATAATACTTCGCGCCTTTATTGAGGGTATGGACGACCACGCGGACCGCGCTGACTCGCCGTCGAACGTTCCCACTCGTCGTGAGTTCTTGGGCTATACGGCTGGTGGATTAGCTGGCCTCGCCGCCGTTGGCGGCACGCTCCACACCATAGGGGCGACCGAACAAGAGCAGAAAGCGGACCTCGGAACGGCGGACGAACACGCCGCCTATCAGTACTTTCACACCCCCTGGGCCGAGATCGAATCCGACCTCGAGCGTGTCGCTGACGCCGGTATCAAGACGATCTGGGTTCCACAGCCATCGGAGTCAAAACTCAGCTGGGAAGACCAGGCCACCGAGGACCAGGAGGGGTTTTACGAGGACGAACACCCCTACTACGGGCACCTCGAGCCACACCCTCCCCTTGGCTACCAGCCCGTCGACCTCCGGAACTTCGATTCGGCATACGGCACGGAAGCCGAACTCGAGTCTCTGATCGAGACGGCACACGACCACGATATCGAGGTCGTTCTCGATACCGTGTTGAATCACATGGCGAATCCGCCGGGACCTGAAGGTGAGGTCGACTGGCCGCAGTTCGACGAGGACGAACACTTCCACGACTACGGCACCCTCGGGGGTGATTGTGAGCTGGTCGGCGAGGAAGCCGAATACGAGTGTGATCTGCTCGGCCTTCCAACGCTCGACCTCGAGCATCCCGAGGTCCAAGCGGCTCATCGAGACTATCTCGAACGCATCGCGGCGGTCGGAGCCGATGGCCTCCGGTACGATGCCGCCGGCCACATCTGGCCCTGGTACTTCCAGGACGAAATCAATCCGCTCGCGGACGAACTCGGTCTCTGGCGCGTCGGCGAGATTTGGGATCACAACATCGACCGTCTCCTCGAGTTTGCTGAGACCGGCATGACGGTGTTCGATTTCCCGTTACACGACACGATTCAGTCGGTCTTCGACGGCGGACGGATGACACAACTCGCTGCGGACAACGAGCCAGGTGTCGTTCACCACCGGCCTGAAGTGGCAGTCACCTTTGCGCAGAATCACGATATCAACGGCCCCGGTGTCGGACCTGACGAT
>PUKM01000197.1 GCA_003552325.1 Natrialbaceae archaeon
ACGACCGATTTCATCGGAGACGGGTGGCTGTTCGTCCTCGTCAAAATCGGGCTGGCAGCCCTCATCGTCGGGTTATTCAAGGAGTACGTCCGCGACGAGCCACGACAGGCACGCTTTATTTTGCTGCTCGTCGCCGCCGTCGGGTTGGGCCCCGGGTTCCACAACGTGCTCCTGTTCACCGTCGGCATGTGACCCCGGCGGTGGTGCTCGCTTCCACTCGAGTAGACCGTGCTTTTGGCCACCTCCTGAGTGCCCTCCGGTCCAGTGCTGGGTGGGACTATGTGAAATCCACTGACGTATCGACGCCCCTGACACCCATGCCGGCGATAAGGTTTTCCGGTGGGCTCTCGTTTGTCCGCCAGCATCGAATGGTCACCGTACTCACTGCCGGCCACGTCAACTGGGACGTGACCCTCCGCGTCGAACGCTTCCCCGAGCCGGACGGCGAGGTACCGATCCGCGCCCAGCACCAATCCGGTGGTGGGAGCGCAGCCAACGTCGCCGCCGCCCTGGCAACCCTCGAGGTCGATACCGAGCTCATTGGCAGTGTCGGCGACGACGATAACGGACTGCTCGCCAGACGCGAACTCGAGGCTGCGGGCGTCTCCCTGGCTGGACTTCGCGTCATCGATAACGCCGATACCGCGGTCAAGTACATTCTCGTCGACGACGACGGCGAGGTTGCCGTGCTGGGGAACGACGGGGTCAACGAGGCCATCGGCCCGGCGGACCTCGACCCGGACCGCATCGCCGTCGCCGACCACGTTCATCTGACCAGCCAGCGACCGGACACCGCCAGTCGACTCGCGACGATAGCGAGCCAAGCGGGCGCAACGGTCAGCATCGATCCCGGCCGGCGGATCGCCGATCGCGATTACGACGACGCACTCGCCTGTGCGGACGTCATCTTCCTCAACGACAACGAAGCTGAGGCCGTGCTCGAGCGGACCCACGCCATCGACGTTCGTGACCGACTCCTCGCGATCAAGTTCGGTGGTGATGGGGCCGAGGTTCACACGCCATCGGGGTCGGTCAGTCACCCGGGGTTCGATATCGACGCCGTCGACACGACGGGTGCTGGCGACGCCTTCGCGGCGGGCTTTATTAGAACCTATCTCGAGACCGATGGCACGGATATCGAACGTACCCTCGAGTTCGCGAACGCCTGTGGCGCACTGGCCGCTAGCGTCGAAGGGGCTCGGAGTGCGCCCGTCCCAGCACAGGTAGCGGCGTTTCTCGATGAGCGACGCGAGAACTGGTGACCGTCTCGGGCGCTCCGTTTTTCTCACCCAGTGTCGACCGGCGATACGTATAACTAAACGGCCATTGGCTTCCACTATACGGTCACAGAGACGTGACTATCAGCCATGACTACATACCAACGAGGGGGCGTTTGCTCCAGGACGACTGCGGACTCGAACTACGTCCGATACGAGCGAACTGATGGCGAGCCGATAAGCGTCGCAACCGCAATCGCAATCGCATCATTTCGACAGGAGGAACCGACAGCAGGGTCGACACAACTGTACGACTACATCGATCCAGAAGCACTCGATTCGCTATTTGCGGATAGACAAAATGGCATGTCTCGCTGTCCCGGGCGGGTGATGTTTGATCTTCCTGACGCGACGGTACGAATCGAACAGGATGCCGTAACTGTCACGCCTCGAGGCGAGTCAGCTGCACATCCAGAACCATAGTACACGACAGTCCACATCACTGTCTCCTACTATACGATCACTCCCAGTGAGAGGACTTTCCCACTCCGCCAACTCGCTGCGGGCATGGATACGCACGCTCGAGAGAACGCGACCTTTTTGCACCAGCCACGGAAATCGAGGGGTATGGCAACCCAGCCGCACTTGCTCGTCGATGAGGGAGACGTACACGACATCGCGCTCATCCCTGGTGACCCAGGTCGAGTCGACCGGATCGCCAGCCACTGTGACGACGCCGAAACGATCGCCGAAAACCGCGAGTACAAAGTCGTCAACGCGACCTACGACGGCCGCGACCTCACCATCTGTTCGACCGGTATCGGCTGTCCCTCCGCGGCGATCGCCCTCGAGGAACTCTCGAACGTCGGTGTCGAGACGTTCATCCGCGTCGGGACGACGGGCGCATTACAGGCCGACGTCGAGATCGGCGATATGGTCGTCGCAACGGGTGCGGCGAAAAACGAAGGGACCTCGAGGCGATACGAGGCCGTCGAATATCCCGCCGTACCGGAGTACCACGTCCTCTCCGCACTGGTCGACGCAGCCGAGGCGAACGACGAGGCGGTCCACATCGGCCCCATCGCGAGCGACGACGCCTACTACGCCGAAACCGACGAATACGTCGCCGATTGGGAGGCCGCGGGGCTCCTGTCAGTCGAGATGGAAGCAGCAGCAGTGTTCTCACTCGCCCGTCGAAAAGGCCTGCGTGCCGGCGCGATCTGTACGGTCGACGGCAATCTCGTGAAAGGGACCCAGAAGGGAACCGACACCGAAGACGACGAACTGCCCGAGAAGGCGAAAAATAACGTCGCTCGAGCGATCGATATCGCCCTCGAAGCAGCGACCCAGTTATGACATCCTCCGCGCCGTAAACGGCGCGGTTTCCTCCGTGGGAGTCTCAGCCGGTCTACGACTCGCCGGAGGCAACATTCCCGTCACGGTGGACGGTACTCCGGTCTGTGCGCTGTTCTTTGGGACGGGGAGAGCGTGGTAACTCCGACCATTCGTGGTCGTCCCACTCGAACCGCACGGGCCGTGCCATCGGCCTGACTGCCTTCTCTGTGTGCCGCTTCAGGAACGTTTCTGATGCTGTCAGGTCGGCGTGCCCTTCGAACCCACACGGACAGGAGAGCGTGTCTTGGTGGCGTATCGTCCGCTCGGTTGCACCGCACTGGGGGCACTCTTGACTGGTCCACGCTTCTGACCGGACCTCGACCGCAATCCCGTATTCCTTGGCGGTACAGACCAGTCGCTCGGTGAATTGCTTGAACGCCCAGAAGTTGTGGGTCTTGGCGTTGGTTTCGACCGACCAGTGCGTGTCCAGCACGTCAGTCAACCCACCGATATACACCGTGTCCACGCCTTCGGCGTACAGCCGTTCCAGCAGGTCACGACACAGTGCCTCTTGTGCGTGGTCGCGGCGACGAGTCCGTTTCCGGTACAGCCGCCGGATACGCTTGCTACTGTATCGCCCTTCCTGTAGCTTGGACTGTAACCGGGCTATTTCTCGCGTCGCCTCACGAAATCGCTGGAACAACTCGCGGCCTTCGTACAGATATTGCTCGCCGGTCGTCGTGGTACAGGCGACGAGATTATTTGCACCAATATCCAGAGCGGCCGTCTCGTCGGCCAGTGGAGTATCCCGTGCATTGTCAGAAACAGTCACGGGTTGCGAAGCTCGGAAGGTGCTGTCAGTCTCGTCGTACCACAGGTCCA
>PUKM01000273.1 GCA_003552325.1 Natrialbaceae archaeon
CGTTTGGCACGTCCCACTCCCACGTGAAATTGAAAAAGATCTGCTCGTCGTTGTACGCGATCTGGGTATCGAGCGGGATGACGAGATCCTTCATTACCCAGTCCGGCATCATCGTATCGATTTCGGTATAATCCGGTCGTTCGGTTATCTCATCATCGTCGTCCGCTGGCTCGTCGTCATCGTCGGCTCCGGGATCATCGGTCTCTTCTCGTCCCTCTGGCTCCTGGAACAGTCCCAGACAGCCAGCCACGGCGACCGTCCCAGCACCGGCAATCGCCCCGAGCATGCGCCTTCGATGCATCTCGGAACTGCCACGGGGCATGGTGAACTTTCCGTTCAACCCCTCCTCGATTTCGGCTACCTCCTCGTCGTCGAGTGGTAGCACCTCGTCGCTATCGTTAGCCATAACGGGTGAACGTATGACCCTCCACCACAATTAAGCATTTCTTCACAATACAGGTATTTATATTACTGAGCACGGTTCCCGAGTGGGAAATACGCCAGTCACGAGGGGGCTCTCATTGCCGTCCGCCCGGTTGGCGTTTACCGCCAGTGTCGATCCCAGAGCGTTAACAGCGCCGGGAGCACGACCAGCGTCGCGAGGAGGGCGTAGCCGGTCACGACCGCGGTGACGAAGCCGAACCGTTGTAACGAGGGGATGACCGTCAACATGAGTAACCCGAACCCGGCAATCGTCGTCAGGCCGCTGGCGAGCACCGCCCCGCCGGTTTCAGTAACCGCCCTGTGGAGTGCCCGCTGGCGGCCGTGCGCTCGACGTTCGGTCGCGAACCGTTCGGTGAGATGAACCGTATAATCCGTCCCCAGCCCGATAGCGATGGCAGCGATGAGTGCGATTTCCGCAGTGAACGGGACCGACAGCAACGAGAGCGTCCCAACGAGCCACGCGATGGCCACCAACACTGGCGTCATCGCCACCAGCCCGAGTATCCACGAGCGGTGACGGAGACGGAAGACGCCGACCAGGAGCACGGTAATTATCACGAGCGCGAGTACGAACGTGGTGAGGACGGTCTCGAGAATAACGCGCTGTTCGACCGCTTCGGTCACCGGTTCGCCCGTCGGGGTGGCTCGAAGGTTCGGATCCGCATCGACGACGGCCGCCGTTGACTCGGCACTCGCACGGATATCGGCGGCATCGGCAGTATCGTCCACCACGATCGTCAGCCGAACGGCGTCGTACTCGCCGTCGGCGTTGCGGTGGATCGTTTCACTGGCCGCGGCCTCATCAGCGGCGTAGACGGCATCGAACAGCGCCGTCAGGTTCTGGTCGGGCACCCCATCATCCGTGGTGTCGCTTTCGTTGGCCAGGGTTGCAACCGTCTCGTTGTCACTGCCGACGCGCTCGATCGTCGTCAGCGGCGTCTCGATTCGTGGGTCGTCCGTCGTCGATCGGAGTGTCGTCGGCTGATCGGCGGCATACTCCTGTGCGTCAGCGATCGTCGAGCCAGTTGACTCGGCGGTGACGGTTCCCTCGATCAGTATCTCGACGGTTCGATCCGACGACGGCTCAAACGTCGTCTCCAAAAACTGTGCGCGCTCCCGGATCCCCGCCGATTCCGGCTGGACTGCCGCGGGAAGCGGTTCCATCCAGGTGGGCTGTTCCTCCGGCAGGAACTCGGTTCGGTCAGTCGAGGACTCGATCGCTGTGGCCCCCATCAGGCCGCCGGCTGCCACCAGGAGCGCGAGTCCAACGACGAGCAGCGGTTTGTGCGTCCCAACGGACCCAAAAGCCGAAAGGGGCCGGCGAAAGCGCTCGAGTGAGCCGACAGTGGGGGGCGGGTGTTCGGCCCGACGACGGAGCCGCTCACCTTCGATCTTGAGTGCCGGAATAAACAGCCCAAAGACGACGAACGCCGAGCCGATGCCGACGGCGGCAACCAGCCCGAACTCCTGAAGGATTTCGATCGGGCTGATAACCCCCGCCAAAAATCCCGTCGCGGTGGTCACTGTCGTCACCCCGATCGCAATCAGTACGCCGGTGATGCCGGCCGCCATCGCCATCTCGGGAGGCCACCCCGGGTGGCTCGATCGGTACTCTCGGTATCGCATCACCACGTGAAGGGAGTAATCGACCCCCAGCCCGACCAACAGACACGGAATCGCTATCAGCAACTGGTTGAACGAGTACCCCAGCCAGGCCATCGTCCCGGCGACCCAGACGAAGACGATGCCGATCCCGACACACGCCAGGACCACGTCGAGCGGATCACGATAACTCACTGCCAGCAAGCCGACAACGACGAGGACGATCAGTGGGCCGATAAGTAGCATGCTCTCCGCGGTCGCCTGCCCACTCCGGTCGAAAACGAGCTGTTCGCTGAAGACGAAGGAATCGACAGCAAAGGCCTCCATGTGCGTTTCGGTGGTCGATTCGATGGCCTGCTGGGCTGCCAGCAACTCCGCGTCGTCCGCGTCGTCGTCGTGAACGACGATAATCAGCTGTGCGTCGGCGTGCTCGCCGGCTTCGTACCCCCGCGGAAGCAGTGCGGATACAGGTGGCTGGCCGGGCGGGGACAGGTCATCGCTCTCGAGGGCGACACCGAGGGCGGCGTCGACCTGTTCGTCGGTCCGCCCCTCCAGTGTCCGATACTTGGGTTCGATACCGATTTGCTCGCCGAGCGCTATCCGCGGGTCAGACGCCACCGCGACGGCGTTCGCAACCCCCACTGTCGGTTGCGTGTCCCTGAGTGTCTCGTTCACCGTCGGGTCTTCGCGGAGTTCCCGCTGTAACTCGAGTGTCTCCAACAGGACTGGTTTCGAGGTCATGTCGGTCGATTCGGATCGAACGACGATCTGTGAGACTGGTCGTGTCTCCCGATCGAACCGTTCGTCGATCGACTCGAGGGCCTCATGTTCCGGAGACGTCACCCCGAAGGTTGCAACCTCGAACCCGCCACCCGAACCGAAAACGAGCCCACTCCCGACGATGACGGTTGCCACGACCAACACGGCGATCAGTAGTCGACGTCGTCGCTCGAACAGGAGGGACGTCCGTGTGGGGTGGGGCCGATCATCGCTGGATGGCGGTGTCATACTGGGATGGTGGTGTCGAACCGAACGACGCTGACAGTGGTTCTTTACTCGAGAGGTACGTAAACGCGACGTTCAATCCCAAGCCACTGTATCGAAGTCGCTCCCAAGATACCTCTTGTACGGGTTGGATGCAACACGTCTGCAAGCCCCGAAACACGGCCTCGACGCCAGTCGATCCGCACGCTCTCAACGGAGTCTAGCCCTGCTGGGTGCGCCGAGTCGGCCTCTTCTCGTCGCGACGCCATGGGTTCTTACAGAGCGGTAACGAGGGCCAATAGCTATGTAGGCGTAGGAAGAAAAGAACTGATATGAGTGATGGCCAATCGAGTACCGCGGTCGAAACTCATCGGCTGTACGCCGAATTCGAGATCACTCC
>PUKM01000039.1 GCA_003552325.1 Natrialbaceae archaeon
CTGACCGGCGTCGTTGCACCTGCCGACGGAACGGTATCCGTGATTCGCCAGGAGGCAGGGCGGCTTCGACTTGGGACGTTCATGAACGTTCACAACGTCCACGTTGTACGCTCACCCTTCCAGGGGACCGTCACGACTGTGGAACACGAACCTGGTGGGTACAAACCCGCGTTTTCGAAGGACTCGGATCTGAACGAAAAGCTGCACGTCGAACTCGCCATCGAATCCGGCCGGTTCGAGGGCGAAACGGCCACCGTCACCTTCATCGCCGGGGCGTTTGCCCGACGGATCCACCCCTACGTCGAACCCGGCGACCGCCTCGAGCGGGCCGAGCGAATCGGACACATTGCCTTCGGGAGTCGGGTCGACGTGCTGTTTCCGCCGGCCGTCGAGCGGAACGATCTCGCCGTCGAATCGGGAACGAAGCTTACCGCCGGGGAGTCGGTCATCCTCGAGACGTCGCTCGAGGAGTTTAGAGGAGACAGCTGACACGTACAGAAGTTGGCTGACCTGACAGCTAACTCAGGCTACCGACGCCACACAATCCTCGATTACGCCCGCCAACACAGTCTCGGTTTTATATCCTCGACCACGTCAGCGGAAGCTAATGACCACCACGCGCCGAGTGCAGTTTCTGTACGCGTCCGTCGCCTGGCTGCTCGGTGTCGTCCTCGTCTTAGCCGTCCTCGAGGCAGTCTCGCTCCCGCTCGTGTTTACCCTCGGCGTCTTTGGAGTCGTTGCCATCGCCGGGCTGCTCACACCGAGGGGGATCCGTCCCGAGTGGCACGGGAACCTCTACTGGCCCGTCGTCGTGAGTGGCCTTGGACTCCTCGCCGTGCTGGCCTGGCGCTTCCTCCACATCCTTTCGCTCGTATGATCGTTCAGACACCATCCTGGCCGACGCTCGTCCTCGTGACCGTTGCCGGGCTCGTCGTCGCAGCCCTCGGGGTCGGCGCGGCCACCTCGACGACCGCGTTTGCCCCATACAACCCGACCTGGGAGGGGACCAGCGACTTCCGAACACTCCTCGAGGACGACCCCGTCGACCAAGAGTTGCTCACCGACACCGAACGGTACGACGAACTCGAGGCTAACGGAACCGTCGCCTTCGTCGTCGGGCCCGACGAGCCGT
The DNA here is from genome assembly GCA_003552325.1 of Natrialbaceae archaeon. GTDB lineage: Archaea > Halobacteriota > Halobacteria > Halobacteriales > Natrialbaceae > Natronosalvus. The sequence goes on from PUKM01000039.1 coordinate 1,133, forward strand.
ACGGCGAAATGGACACCGAGCGTCTCTCACGGTTCGTCAACCGCGGCGGCACGCTCGTCGTCCTCGAAAACTTCGGCCCCGGTGACACGCTCCTCGAGTCACTCGACACCGAGGCTGCGTTGGATGGCCAGGTCGTGTTCGACGAGCGGAACTACCACCGCGGACCGGCGATGCCGCTCGCGACGAACGTCAGCGACGATCCCGAAGTGGATGACGTCGACCAGGTCACGCTCAACGTCGCCACGGTCATCGATCCGGGTGACGCCAGTGTCTGGGTCCGGACCAGTGAGTTCGCCTATCTCGGCGACGAGACGACCACGCTCGAGGAGGCAGACGCACTCGATTCCTATCCCGTGGTGACGGCCGAACCCATGGGTGAGGGGCGAGTGATCGTCGTCAGTGATCCGAGCATCGCCATCAACTCGATGCTGACAGAACCCGATAACGAGGCGTTGCTCGCTGGATTCATCGCCGGCCACGAGCGAGCCGTTATCGATGCCTCCGCAAGCGGTGAACTCCCGCCAGCGATCGCCGCGATGCTCACCGCTCGAGCGCTTCCAGCTCTGCAGGCGGCATTCGCTGGCATCGTCGTCGCCGTAATCGCTGGTGGCTCGAGTGCCCGTCTCCGGCAGATGGTGATGGCTGGCCTCCGATGGCGACCAGGGGGTGATGATCGCCGCGAGGGCACTCCGGAGGAGTCAGTGCTGACCCACGACGAGCGCCTCGACGTGGTCCGCCATCGCCACCCCGAGTGGAACGAAGCGCGTATCGAGCGCGTAACAATGGCATGGGCGGAGCGATCAACGGAGAGCGCACGCAGTAGTACCAGACCGACCAGCGACGAAAGCGGGCCTCGAGATACGCGAGCATGACGGGGAACACTGCCGATGAGACGGCTGACGATCCACAACAGGTGTACGAAGCGGTTCGCTCGGCAACCGGTGCGGTTCTCGTCGGCAACGAACAGATCATCGAACACCTGACCATCGCACTCCTGGTTCGAGGCCACGTGCTGCTCGAGGGCGTCCCCGGCGTCGCAAAGACGACCATCGCGAACCTGTTTGCGCGGTCGCTCGGCCTCGAGTTCCGCCGGATCCAGATGACACCGGACATCCTGCCCGCCGACATCACCGGCACGCGCATCTACCGCCAACACACCGGTGAGTTTCACCTCCAGCGGGGCCCCGTGTTCGCGAATCTGGTCGTCGCCGACGAGATCAACCGGGCGACGCCGAAGACACAGAGCGCCCTGCTCGAGGCGATGCAAGAACGGCACGTGACCATCGACGGGGAGACGCTCGCGTTGCCCGACCCGTTCATGGTCATCGCGACACAGAACCCCATCGAGATGGAAGGGGTGTTCGAACTGCCGGAGGCCCAGCGAGATCGGTTTCAGTTCAAACTCACCGTCTCGCTTCCCGAACGCGACGACGAACGGACCCTGCTCGAGCGGTTTCACCACCAGCCTGACCTCGAGCCGTCGACGGTCGATCGGGTGGTCAATCCCGAAGGGATCGCAGCGGCCAGGTCGGCTGCCGTGGACCGACACGTCGCCCCTCCCGTCATGTCCTATATTCTCGACATCGTCGAGGCGACACGAACTCACCCAGACATCGCCCACGGGGCCTCCCCGCGAGCATCACTGGCGTTTCTCGACGGCGCGAAGGCACGGGCAGCGCTCCACGGCCGACGATACGTGATCCCCGACGACGTGAAAGCACTGGCCGCACCGACGCTGGTCCATCGACTGGTGTTGAGCACCGATGCCGACCTTCGAGACGTGACGAGCGCTGATGTGATCGATCGGGTGCTCGAAGAGGTCGACCCACCTGGCGTCATCGAGGGGGAGATCACTCCGCCTGACGCCCAGTCACCAACGGTCAACGATCACGAGTGAGTTGAGGGGTGGTAGTCTACCGCGAGACGACCGTCGGCGGTTACTCCCGGGTCGACTCCGGCTCCCATCGACAGGTCACCACCCACTCAGTACGGTCAGCACGGGCCGTGACCTCGAGGTGAACATCCCGGTCCAGCGTCCTCGCGAAGCCGACCGCGAGAAACGAGGCGACGGGATGATCGAACCGATCGACGTCCTCGAGGGTGCTGTCGGTGATCGTCACCGTTGCCTGTCCGGCCGCCGCATCCACCGTCGACGTGGCCCCGCCCACGAGTTCGAGCGCGTCGACCAGGCCACTGGCGAGTTGCTGGCCGAGGGCAGCAGGGTCGGTTGCAGGGCCGTCCGTCAGTGACGCCTCGAAGGCCTCGAACAAACCACTCCCAGTCGTCTCGAGGA
>PUKM01000088.1 GCA_003552325.1 Natrialbaceae archaeon
CCAACCAACAGGGGGAGGCACTCTGGCGATCCGTGACGCCCGGCATGCGAAAACGAGTTGTCGAAGAGGAACGTGCATTCCTCGAGCGTGTGTGGGAGATTCTCGAACTCTTCGAAATCGATCACCTCGCCCACGAGGAAGCGGGCAATCTCTCGGGAGGACAGCGCAAACTACTCGAACTCTCTCGAGCGTTGTTGACAGATCCGGAGATGCTGTTGCTCGATGAGCCAATGGCTGGGGTCAACCCATCGTTGGAAAAGAAACTCCTCGAGCGGATTCACGAGTTACGGTCACAGGGGTACACCTTCCTCCTGGTCGAACACGATATGGACGTCATTATGGAAAACTGTGAACACGTGGTGGTCATGCATCAGGGACGAGTGCTGGCTGAAGGTCCACCGGAGGCGATTCAAGCGGACGAACAGGTTATCGAAGCCTACCTTGGGGGTGAGGTCTGATGCTCGAGGTGGACGCACTCGAGGCAGGGTATGGCGACCTCCAGGTGCTCTATGACGTCGATCTGACGGTCGAAGCGGGCGAATACGTGACCATCGTCGGCCCGAACGGGGCCGGGAAATCGACGGTGATGAAATCGGTGTTCGGGCTGACGGAGTACATGGGCGGGACGGTGACCTTCCAGGACAACGAAATAAGCGGTCTTCGCCCCGATGAGATCATTACGCAGGGAATCGGGTACGTCCCACAGAACGACAACGTCTTCCCGTCGATGACCGTCCGTGAAAACCTCGAGATGGGGGCGTACATTCTCGACTCGGTGCCCGAGGAGGCGATGCAAGCGGTGTTCGACCGGTTCCCCATCCTCGAAGAGCGCCAGGATCAGAAAGCAGGGAGCATGAGTGGTGGCCAACAGCAGATGGTGGCGATGGGTCGAGCACTGATGCTCGAACCGGATCTGTTGTTACTGGACGAACCATCCGCTGGGCTCGCACCCGACCTCGTCGATGATATGTTCGACCGAGTCGACATCATCAACGAGACCGGGACGGCTATTCTGATGGTCGAACAGAACGCCAAGGAGGCACTTCGGCGGTGTGACCGTGGGTACGTCCTGGTGCAGGGTCGAAACCGGTATGAGGACGCTGGCGACGAGCTCCTGGGCGACGAGCAGGTTCGTCGGGACTTCCTGGGTGGGTAACGCCCTTTCTCGAGTCGGTCAGTGGTAATTCGACGCTCACTCACTCTCGAGTCTGGGCTGGCCTCGGTTCTGTTCGCGCAAAAATCGATGGATGTGGATCGCTATTCAGCTTCGAATTCGATCGTATCTGTGACCGTAATTTCGAAGTCCTCGAAGTCGTAAATGTCGTAGGCCACGGTGGTCATGTCACCGTTTTCGTCGAATTCAACGGGGCTCGAGGCACCCTGGTACTCGATCTCGTCACCGTTGGCAGCCATCTCGACCGCTTCTGGGAAGTTCGACGGCCCGACGACCTCACCGCCAGGATTGGAGACTTCACGGATCTGCTCGCTAATGACCTGTCCGTCGTTGTCCCCACCACGGAGGTTTGCGAGGATCTGCACCGCGCTGGCGTCGTACGCCTGGGCGTTGAACACCCCCGGGCTCGAGCCGTACTCTTCCTCGTATAGCTCGTTGAACGCCTCTACTTCGGGTCCGTCCGCAGCCGGGGACGTCCCGATCACGTTGTCCATGGGGTTGTCGACGTCCGTTGGAAGGTCATCGTCGATCAGCCCGTCGGTAACCATGATCGGTAACTCATCGAACTCGCTGTAGAAGTCCCGGAACATCTGGATGCCACTGACGGGGAACGCGACGATCATCAAGAAGTCCGGTTCGGCTGCCAGAACTGACTCGAGCTCGGAGACGTACGAGGCCTGTTCGGGCTCGAAGGCCTCTTCCTCGAGGACCTCGCCTCCGAGTTCCTCGAAGCCACTCGTGAATTCGGCGTTGAGCGCCTGTCCGTACGCGTCGTTCAGGTGCAGGGTCGACGCCGTCTCCCACCCCTGATCTTCCCACGCGACTTCTGCCATGACCGCTCCCTGCAGGGCGTCACTCGGACACGTGCGGAAGACGTAGTCACCGTCAAGCTCCGTGATCTCGGGGGCCGTACTGGCCGGTGAAATCATCGGCATCTGTTCGGGGATCGCGACGCTCTCAGCAACCGGAATCGTCACGTCGGAGGCGGCTGCTCCCGTGAACGAGGGGTACCCGGCAGCGGCCAGGTCCTCCGCTCGAGCGATACCGACTTCCGACTCGGTCTGACTATCCTCACGTGAGATATCGACGGTGACTGGGCTGTCTGCATCGGCGAGTTGGATTGCCGGGAGCTCTGCTGCGTCGGCGATCGGTGTTCCTAGCTCCCCAAGATCACCGGTTTCGGGCTGTAAAATGCCGTGCATGACGTCCCGGTCGTCTGGATCGGTCCCGGGGGCGTCCGGAGCGGCCTCATCGTCGCCATCGTCTGCCGTATCATCAGTGTCGTCGGTATCGTCGGTGTCGTCGGTGTCATCAGCTACTGGATCGTCATCTCCGAGACAACCTGCAATGGTCATACCCCCGAGTACACCGGCACCAGTCAGCACCTTCCGTCTGTTGTATCGTACCATGGTAGCAAATGACGTTGGGTTGAATATAAAAAGGTTGTGCGAATTATGACCAACATAAATCAGTGATACGGACGTTCGTGGTGCTCGAGAAGAACCGCTTTCCACGTATCTTGTCGTTCTCCCCGTCATTGGTGGTGAGTGTGATACAAATGAACTCCAAAACGGGCCCACTATATGACTTCGACCGTCCCAGAACACACTGGATAGCGGGTCCGTCGGGTAGCCGATCACCGTCAGTGGGACCACCGATCTGACCGTTTTGTACGGTGGTGGTTGTTTCTTTTACGCGGTCGATGGGGGTCGTAAATACCGAGTAAAAACTACCCGTATTGAAAAGGGCGGTTTCCTACAGGTTCGCGCTAATCCAATCGGCGAAGTCTCCGGTCAGGAACGAGGCGTAGTCCATCACGCCCAGTGCGAGTGAGACGAGGAGGACGATGACGATTGGGATTCTGACGGCCCAGATCCATGCCTCGCCGCTGCTTCCAAGGGGACCGATTCCTTTCGAGAGTTCGTCTTTGGCAACCTCAGGGATGATCCAGCCAACGAAGATGACGAGGATAGTCGCTCCAAGCAGCAACAAGACGGAGTCTGCAAAGTAATCAAGCAACTCGAGGAAGACGAGGTCGTACGTGACGGGAAGTCCGAGCAAGAAGATCGCGCCCCCAGCGCCGAGAGCCGCGACCTTCCGCTGTACGCCGTGTTCGTCGATCAGATAGGCGACGACGAACTCGAGGAGACTAATCGCACTCGAGAGTGCAGCCAGGGCAACGACACCGAAAAACAGGACCCCCAGCACAGTTCCGGCAGGGACGGTGCTAAAGGCGTCACCGACAGCGACGAAGATGGCGCCGATTGGCGATTCGATGAGGAGTTCGCCGTCAGGGTCCGGCGTCGCCGTGAGCAGAATCGGGAAGACGATAAGCCCGACGATGAACGCAATACCGGTATCCAGGGTGACGATGATTCCACCGTCTTTCGCCAGATTGCGATCCTCTCCCAGATACGAGGCGTAAACAATCATGACACCCATACCCAGAGAGAGTGTGAAGAACGCTTGACCGGCAGCGGCCGGGAGGAGTTCATCCCAGTTGGCGACGATTTCTCCGAAGTTCGGTGAAAGGTAATACTGGTAGCCAGCGGCAGCCTCGGGGAGGGTCGCCGCCCACACGGCCAGTCCTATCAGGAGGATAATCAACGCGGGGACCATCAGTTTCACAGCGGCCTCGATACCCCGTCTGACGCCCAGGGCAACGATTCCGACGGTGACTGCCATAAATATCGCATGGAACACCATCGAATCGAGCCCTGTCGCCACTGTATCGAACAAGATGTCAGCAGGGATGGTCTCTTGTTCAGCCGCTTGGTCTTCGTATTGGGCCATCGCATCGTCGTACCCATCGGTGACCCCAATCAGGGAATAGCGGACGAACCAGCCAGCAATGACGCTGTAGTACGACAGGATGACAAATGCGGTGACGAAGAAAATGTACCCGACGTATTTCCACGCCCCGCCACCGAGTTCACGAAGGGCCCCAACGGGATTGAGCTTCGTTTTCCGGCCGATGACGAACTCGACCAGGATGGCCGGAAACCCGATCAGGAGGATAAATAACAGGTAGATGAGCAAGAAGGCAGCCCCACCTCCCTCACTTGTGACGAACGGGAATCGCCAGATGTTTCCTAATCCGACTGCGCTTCCGACAGCAGCGAGGATAAATCCTGTGCGTGTGGCCCACGTTTCACGTTGTGACATGGCTTCCGTTTATAAGCTAGTCTTATATAGATTGTGAGCCAGGGTTGTCACGTGTCTGACGGCGGGAATGATCCTGCTCGCTCAACGACGGAATCCTTATCCAACTGGTCCGCACACACCCGGGTATGAACTGTGGTGAGATGGGTCGACTATGACGATGGACGACCGCATCGAGGAACTCGAGGCGCTCCGTGAAGAGGCGTTACTCGGTGGTGGCGAGGCACGGATCGAACGCCAACACGAGAAGGGGAAGATGACCGCTCGAGAGCGAATCGAGTACTTCCTCGACGACGAGACGTTTACCGAGTTCGACCAGTTGCGCACCCATCAGGAGCGCAATTTCGGCATGGATGAACGGAAAATTCTTGGCGATGGTGTCGTGACGGGCTACGGCGAAGTCAACGGCCGGCCGGTGTTCGTCTTTGCCCACGATTTCACTGTCTTCGGTGGTTCACTCGGAGAGGTGTTCGCCGAGAAAATTACGAAGGTAATGGATATGGCGATGGAAGTTGGGGCCCCGATCGTGGGCTTGAACGATTCCGCTGGAGCCAGAATCCAAGAAGGCGTGAAGAGTCTCGCCGGATTCACCGAAATCTTCCGCCGGAATCAGGAAGCCAGTGGCGTCGTCCCCCAAATCTCGGCAATCATGGGACCATGTGCCGGCGGAGCCGTCTACTCGCCGTCTATAACGGATTTCATCTTCATGGTCAAGGACACGAGCCACATGTACATCACGGGCCCGGGTGTGACGAAAACCGTCACCGGTGAAGACGTCACCCACGAGGAACTGGGCGGGGCAATAACCCATGCTAACAAAACTGGTGTCGCCGAGTTCGCCTGTGAATCCGAGGAGGCAGCCCTCGACGATATTCGACGATTACTGTCATATCTCCCGCAGAACAACGTCGAGGATCCACCACGAATCGAGCCATGGGACGATCCGGATCGCCGAGACGAGACCCTCGAGTCGATCGTGCCAAATAAGCCAAAAAAGCCCTACGACATGACCGCTGTCATCGAGACGGTGATGGACCAGGGGTCGTTCTTCGAGGTCGCCGAAAACTACGCCCAAAACCTCGTCGTCGGCTTCGCGTTCCTCGATGGCCGGTCTGTCGGGGTCGTCGCTAACCAACCTCGGGTCAACGCAGGTACGTTGACCGTGGACGCCTCGATGAAGGGATCGCGATTCGTGCGCTTTTGTGATTCGTTCAACATCCCAATCGTCACCTTCGTCGACGTCCCCGGCTACATGCCCGGGACTGAGCAGGAACATCGGGGAATTATTCGCCACGGCGCGAAGCTCCTGTACGCCTACGCCGAAGCGTCGGTCCCATTGTTAACGGTGATTACTCGCAAAGCCTACGGTGGAGCCTACTGTGTGATGGCCTCGAAAAACCTCGGCGCGGACATCAACTACGCGTGGCCGACGGCGGAAATCGCCGTCATGGGACCGAAGGGGGCGGTCAACATCCTCTACCGGAAGGAACTCGCCGAGGCGGAAAACCCTGATTCGCTTCGGGAGGAACTCATCGAGGAGTATCGTGAGGAGTTCGCCAACCCGTATACGGCGACTGATAAGGGCTTCCTGGACGACGTGATCCGACCGACGGAAACTCGTCCACGGCTGATTCGCGACCTCGAGTTACTGGAGACCAAACGTGAGGACACGCCCGATAAGAAACACGGCAACATCCCGCTGTAATGACGGCGAACGAGTCGGATATCGGTCCGTCACACGCCGCCCACTCGAGCGATAGCGCCAGTGAACCACCGGATTCGGCTCCTGAGAGGGTCGGGTCCGAGGCGGATCAGGATGCTGATGAGGCGACCGTGACACTCGAGGGTGGACAAACCGTCACCCTCCCACCGGATGCCACGTCGGCGGAGGCTGCCGCAATCGTTGCGGCCGTCAGTGCTCACCTGTCGGACCTCGAGCGAGCGGCATCGACGGACGACACGGAGGGAGACTGGGCCGGAAAACGCTGGGCCTTTGCTGGTCGGCTCAACGCACAACAGGGCAAGAGCGCTCGAGTACCACTGGGAGCACCGACTGATCCGTGGTCTGCTGCCAGTCGGGCCGACCGGTTCTAGTACCAGGTCTCCGGTTCGCTCGAGCGACGTGTCAGTGCTCGAGGAATCGTTGCATTCCCTCGAGCGCTTCTGTCGTCTGGATCTGCGTGACGAACGCTTGGCGCTCGGCCTCGAGACGGTCTGCCAGCTCGTTCTCGGTGAGGCCAAGGAGCCTGTTGGTCTGTGCAAGGCTCCCTGGAATCATGTCGGTGATCGTTCGGGCAACCTCGTGACTCCGTGTGTGCGGATCGGCGACGACCTCACTGATCAGCCCCCACGCGTGGGCTTCAGCGGCTGAAACCGTTCGGTTGGTGGTGAGGATGTACCGAGTCCTCGGTTCGCCGATGATGTCGGGGAGGAGTGCCGTCCACCCGCCGTCGGGACTGAAACCGACGACGGGATAGTAGGGTGTGATCGTGGCGGCGGGTGCACATAGCACGACGTCACTGACGAGTATGAATCCCAGCGACCCGCCCGTCACTTGGCCGTCTACAACCACGACCGTCGGTGTCGATGAGCGGTAGATGGCGAGTAAGGCCTCGTTGAGCGCGCCAACCAGCTCACTCGCGTAGGTCTCGAGTTCGTCTCGGTGGTCGGCTATCGCGCCAACGTCCCCGCCGGTGGAGAAACTGGTTCCGGCAGTGACGAGCCGAATCACCCGAACGGCGTCGTCGGCGTCTGCGGTTTCGACGGCGTCGGTGAGTTCCTCGAGTAACGGTGGAATCAGGCTATTGTGACGGGTCTCCCGATCGATCGTAATCGTGGCAACGGCCTCGTCAATAGTGAGTGAGACGTATGCAGTCATGACGATTGGGTCACCGATACGGGGCGAGTTTCGGCCGAGTTGGTGGCTGGCGATCAGTGGCTCCACCCGTCATCAGGACACACGCTCCTCGAGCTCTGGCCGGTCGATCTTGCCGGCAGCATTTCGCGGGAGTTCCTCGAGGAAGTCGACCCCTTTCGGCACTTTGTACTTTGCGAGGTTGTCACGACAGTGCTCGAGTACTGCCTCGTCCTCAAGGGACCGGTCGGCTTCGGTGACGACGAACGCGTGGCCCACCTCGCCCCACTGGTCGTGGGGGACGGGGACGACCGCAGCCTCGGCGATGTCGGGATGGTCGCTGAGAACGTGTTCGATCTCTGCAGGGAAGACGTTCTCGCCCCCGCTGATGAACATGTTCTTGAGCCGGTCGACGATGTAGAGGTAGCCGTCCGCGTCCCGTTTAGCGATGTCGCCAGTGCGGAGCCAGCCCTCGAGGAAGGCCCCTTCTTGAGCATCGGGGCAGTTCCAGTAGCCTGGCGTGATTCCGGGGCCTTTGAACTGCAGCTCGCCCTGTTCTCCCGCAGCCAAGAGCTCGAGGTTGGTTTCGCCCGCCTCCGCTGCATCGACATCCACAATGCGGGCCCGGACGAACGGGGCCGTCTTTCCAATCGAGCCTGCTTTCTCGAGTGCGCGCGCCTCGTCGATGAGGGTCGCAGTCGGCCCGGTTTCGGTCATTCCCATCCCCTGTTGGATGACGATACCGTGATCGGCGTAGCGCTCGAGCAGGTCGACGGGCATCGGTGCGCCGCCGGAGGCCCACGAGCGGACGCCTGAGAGGGCGCTCGCCTCGAACGCAGGGTGATCGGCGATGGCCCGGTAGATCGCTGGCACACCAAAGAACGCGGTGACGCGGTCTTCGAGAAACTCGAGGGCGGATTCCGGGTCGAACCTGTGGGGTACAATTGCGGTGCCGCCAGTAATCAGCGTCGGATTCGTGTAGAGGTTGAGCCCGCCGGTGTGGAAAAACGGGAGGACGTTCAGCGTCGTATCCCGAGCAGTCAACCCGACTGGAATGCCGATATTACGGGCGTTGTAGAGCACCATCTCGAACGTTTGGATGACCCCCTTCGGTCGCCCTGTCGTTCCCGAGGTGTAGAGCAATCCCCAGACGTCGTCAGGATCGCGATCCGGCATCCGCCAGCGTTCGTTCGAGGCTGACTCGAGTGCGGTTTCGTACGCCCAGTCAGTCTCGGCCGCCGGTTCCCCAATGGCGACGTAGTGGTCGACTTCGAGGGATGGCCGCAGCGCGTCCACCGTCTCCGTGAACGCATCCTCGTAGACCAAGACGTCGGGGTCGGCGTCATCGATGATGTACTCGAGTTCCGGTGGAGCAAGCCGCCAGTTGAGCGCGACGTAGACCAGTTCGGCCTTGGCACCCCCATACAGCGTCTCGAGGTATCGGACGCCGTTGTGTGCGAGAATAGCGACTCGGGTTCCGGGTTCGAGAGACAGTTCATCACGGAAGAAAGCGCCGACCTGGCTCGCCCGGCGGTCGAACTGTTCGTACGTGCGAGTGCCTTCGGTTTCTGTGCCAACCAGCGCTGTCCGCTCAGGCGTCCGGTCGGCGTGTGCAGCGATCCAGTCGAGGGGGGCTGCTGTCATGGATACCTAGAGTAACGAAATCTACTAAAAACGAGACGTTGCGTATCGAACCTCTCGAAGAAGCGTGTGGTAAACCAACCATCAGTACCTCGTTGACCGCAACAGTTGCGAAACAGTAAGGTACCGCGTGTTCGAGAGTCCACACACGAATGTTCAGGAAGGTTTTGGTGGCTAACCGAGGCGAAATCGCTGTCAGGGTGATGCGTGCGTGTGAGGAACTGAATATCGGCACCGTTGCTGTGTACTCCGACGCCGACAAACACGGCGGTCACGTTCGGTATGCTGACGAGGCATACAACGTCGGCCCGGCCCGCGCCGCAGAGTCTTATCTCGACCACGAGGCCGTCATCGAGGCCGCACGGAAAGCCGACGCCGACGCTATCCACCCCGGCTACGGCTTCCTCGCCGAGAACGCCGAGTTCGCCGCAAAAGTCGAAGCCGCTGAGGGCATCACCTGGATCGGCCCCTCGAGTGAGGCGATGGAATCACTCGGTGAGAAGACGAAAGCGCGGACCATCATGGACGACGCCGACGTCCCGATCGTGCCGGGAACGACCGAACCCGTCACCGATCCCGATACCGTCCGCGAATTCGGTGAAGAGCACGGCTATCCGATCGCCATCAAAGCCGAAGGCGGTGGTGGTGGTCGTGGTATGAAAGTCGTCGAAGACGAGAGCGAAGTCGACGAGCAACTCGAGAGTGCGAAACGGGAGGGCGAAGCGTACTTCGGTAACGACTCGGTCTACCTCGAGCGGTACCTCGAGAACCCACGCCACATCGAGGTACAGATCATCGCCGACGAACACGGCAACGTCCGTCACCTCGGCGAACGTGATTGTTCGCTCCAGCGTCGTCACCAGAAGGTCATCGAGGAAGGCCCGTCACCGGCGCTCTCTGACGAACTCCGTGAAGAGATCGGCGCGGCGGCTCGGCGTGGTGTCGCCGCAGCCGACTACGTCAATGCGGGCACGGTCGAGTTCCTGGTCGAGGAAGACCCGGATCGTGAGGGCGTCTTAGGTCCCGACGCGAACTTCTACTTCCTCGAGGTGAACACCAGAATCCAGGTCGAACACTGTGTGACCGAGGAGATCACCGGCTTCGACATCGTCAAACGACAGATCGAAGTCGCGGCTGGCGAAGAGCTCGATTTCGACCAGGAAGACGTCGAAATCGACGGTCACGCGATCGAGTTCCGGATCAACGCCGAGAACGCCGCAGAGGAGTTCCAGCCCGCTCGTGGCGGGACGCTGACGACGTACAACCCGCCGGGCGGAATCGGTGTCAGACTCGACGACGCCCTTCGCCAGGGTGACGAGCTGGTCACGGACTACGACTCGATGATCGCGAAGCTCATCGTCTGGGGCGAAGACCGAGATGAGTGTATCGAACGCTCACTCCGTGCCCTCCGTGAGTACGAAATCGAAGGCATCACGACCATCGTTCCGTTCCACCGATTGATGCTCACGGATGAGGTCTTCGTCGAGGGCAAGCACACGACGAAATACCTGGACGAGGAACTCGATCACACCCGTATCGAGGAGGCACAGGAACAGTGGGGCAGTACGCCGTCGGCTGGAGACGACGATACCGAGGTCGTCGAACGCGAGTTCACCGTCGAAGTCAACGGGAAACGGTTCGACGTTAACCTCGAGGACCGCGGCGGTGCCTTCCAATCCGGCAATAATGGGACATCGAGCCCGAACGCTGGCCCACCACAACCAGCGAGTGGCGGGGACACCGAGACGGCCGACGTGGCCGGCGACGGTGAACGCGTCGACGCCGAAATGCAGGGGACGATTCTCTCCGTCCCAGTGACGGAAGGGGACGAGGTCGCTGCTGGGGACGTCGTGGTCGTCCTCGAGGCGATGAAGATGGAAAACGACATCGTCGCTTCCTCCGGTGGCACCGTCACCCAGGTGGCAGTCGAGGAAGGACAGAGTGTCGACATGGGCGATACGCTCGTCGTGCTCGAGTAAGATGGTTACCGGGACCGAACGACGAGCGCTCGATGCCAGCCTCGGTACCCACGACTAGTCCGCCGCCCCGCCTGCTGAGGCGGGGTCCCCGCTGATTTCGTGTTCGTGGAGGTAACACTGTGGATCGGGACCGAAGAGGTCGCCGGAACTTGCCAGCGCACGGAGTCTCGAGCCTCCCCGACAGATTGGTTTGTACTGACAGGACTGACACCGTCCACGCAATCGCTCGTCGCGGGTTCGAATCGCCTGCAGCATCGGATTTGAATCGTCCTCCCAGATCTCACCGAACGGTCGGTCACGCACGTTGCCCAGGCTGTACCCCTGCCAGAACTGTGTCAGGTGAACGTTCCCCTCGTAGTCGACGTCGGCGATCCGTTCGCCGGTCGGATCACCACCATTTCGCTCGAGGTAGTCGTACACGACCTGTGCTTTGTCCTGCCCGAACTCGTCGCGGGCATACTCGACGAGGAAACCAGCGTCGGCGTAGTTCCCAACCAGCAGGGTTTCGATCTCTTCGCCCCTGTCGTGGTACTCCAGTGTGAGGTCACAGAGGCGCTTGACGGCCGCGCGTTTCTCGTCTGGCGTGAGATCGATGTCTGCAATATCGGCACCACGGCCCCCATAATCGAGATGATAGAAACAGAATCGATCGAGGCCCACGTCGCTGAGCAAGTCGACCACACCCTCGAGGTCGGGGGCGTTGGCCTGGGTGATCGTGTACCGGAGACCCGTTTTCAGTCCCGTCTCGAGACAGGCTTCGATGCCACGAACGGCGGCGTCGAACGCCCCTTCCTGGCCCCGAAAGTCATCGTTTCGCTCCGGAAGGCCATCGACGGAAATGCCGGCGTATTTGAGCCCGGCATCCTGAAGCTCCCTGGCCCGTTCTGTCGTCAGCAGCGTCCCGTTCGTCGAAAGTACCGGTCGAAGGCCGATATCGGCGGCGTACCGAACCAGTTCGGTCAGATCGTTTCGCACCATCGGCTCGCCACCTGAAAACAGGACCACTGGGACCCCGTAGTCGGCTAACTGATCGAGGAACGATCGTGCCTCAGCCGTCGAAAACTCACCGGGGGCTGGCTCCCGCTGGGCCGCTGCATAACAGTGGGCACAGTACAGGTTGCAGCGACGAGTCGCGTTCCATACCACGACGGGTCGACGCTGGAGCGAATTAGTGATCTGTGGCTTGCTCGAGGCGTCGGCGTCGTCGTAGCGAAGCCCGTCTCCTTCAGCGTCGAGATCACAGAGTAGTTTACTGATCGAAATCATGCCTGATCCACCCCTGGAGCGGTTTCTTGTGGTTCATCCGTTTCCTGAGGCCGGTCACGGTGGCCCAAGAACTGGCGTGTCGTGTACCGTTCGACGGCCTCTGCGGGACACAACCAGAGATCGACGTCATCCCATCCGAACAACGCCGTGGCCTGTTCGTGCGCCTCCTCTGCGGTCGAGCCCGTAACACTCCCCACGTGGTGAAGGGGATCGGTTGGCTCCGACCGAATAAACACTTCCCAGGTAGGGACTCGAGTGCTCTGGCGGTCTCCGGGAACGCGCGATCGCCGAGATCTATCCATAATACTCTTTGCTTTGGATGGATCGAACTTGACGACCCAGCATATTCTCCGATTCTGGGAATAACGGCGTCTCTTTTGCCACCGCACTGGTGAAATTCACGTAGTATGTCTACCCGACCTGGGGTCAACGGGTTCGATTCGTCGAAGCAACCACTGGTACTCATTTGGGAACTCACCCAGGCATGTGGCCTCGCCTGTACTCACTGTCGCGCGAACGCCGACCCAAACCGCCACCCAGACGAACTCTCGACGGATGAAGGGAAGGCACTGCTCGATGACGCTCGAGCGTTCGGGGAGGGGCAACTGATCGTCCTCTCCGGTGGGGATCCGCTCCTCCGCTCGGACGTCACCGAACTCGTCGAATATGGGACAGAACTCGGACACAGAGTGACGATGACACCGAGTGGGACCCGCTCACTCACCGGGGACCGGATCGCAGCGCTCTCCGATGCTGGTCTGAAGCGAATCGCACTGAGTCTGGACGGGGCTCGACCGGACACCCACGACTCGTTTCGCGGTGTGCCAGGAAGTTTCGAGGAGACCATCCGCGCCATCGAGGATGCGAAAGCGAACGGGCTCCCCGTCCAGATAAACACGACTGTCTGCGGAGAGACCCTCGGGGAACTCCCTGCGATCCGAAACCTGCTCCGTGACCTCGGGGTCGTCATGTGGAGTGTGTTCTTCCTCGTTCCCGTCGGCAGAGGCCAGTTACTCGAGCCAATCGATCCGGAGGAAGCTGACGCCGTCATGACCTGGTTGGCAGACGTCAGGACGAACGAGCCGTTCGGCCTCAAAACGACAGAGGCCCCACAGTATCGTCGGGTCGTTCACCAGCAGCGGGCTCACGCCGAGGATCAGACACCACCACGTCTCGATGGGGACGGCGTAAACCGTCGAAAGGGCATCGTCGCGGGCGATGGGTTTGCGTTCGTCAGTCACACAGGCGAGGTGTACCCGTCTGGTTTCCTCCCGAAATCCGCTGGGAACGTCCGGGACCGAAGTGTCGTCGACATTTACCGGAATACCGAGCTGTTCACGTCCCTGCGTGATCGGGACGCCCTGTCCGGAAAATGTGGGGCCTGTGAGTACAACCACCTCTGTGGAGGCAGTCGATCGCGCGCGTTCGCCACGACGGGAGACCCACTCGAGAGTGACCCGTTGTGCCCACACGTGCCAGCGGGATACGACGGACCCTTGCCCTGGGACCACTCACAGCACGCTGGTACGGGGTTCAGTGACCCCTCCCAGGCGGACTGACCGGACTCCGTGTACCAGCGATGGAGGGCACGGTCTCACTACGCCATTGTTTGGTGAAGAACACGAGGTGGCGTAGGGAAAGAGCTATCCGTGCCGTATCGCCTCACCTAGAATACGAGGCATGGTAACTGAACCGGCGGTCATCGTGAGGCACGATGGAACGATTAGCTACGCGAACGAGGCCGCTGAGAGGCTCTTTGCTGACCAGGAACAATCAACGGTCGTTGGAACCTCTATTTTTACGTCTCTCATCCCCTCGTACCATGCCAAACTTGAGGACCAACTGAGGCGTATTTATCGTGATGAAGCGGAAGCTATCGGGCTGACCCTCGAGGTCACGACGACCGGCGATCGCACTCGAGAGTTCGTTACCCTCCAGACGGCGATCGAATGGGATGGTGACAGACAGATTCAGATGCAATACTTCCCGACGCGAGGAAAACTACCGGAGGGATTGACAGCCCGAACGTTGGACGAATCCCCCGTCGGGGTTTCTATTGCGGACGCCACCCGTGAGGACGAGCCACTCATTTACGTCAACGACGAATTCTGCGACCTCACGGGGTATCCCCGCGAAGAAGCACTCGGGCAGAATTGTCGGTTCTTACAGGGGGAAGAAACGGACGAGGAAACCGTCAAGGCCATCCGTCAAGGCATCGACAACCAACAGCCGATCACGGTCGATATCAGAAACTATCGGAAAGATGGGTCGATGTTCTGGAACCGCCTCTCGATTACGCCGATCGAAGATGAAACGGGTGCTGTCACGCATTTCCTCGGGTTTCAACAGGATGTTTCGGACGAGAAACGCTACGAACGCGAAAAAGCCCTGTTCGAGATGCAGGCCGAGTCGACCGAACAGACCATTTTCATCACCGATACCGACGGCACAATCGAGTATGTGAACCCGGCTTTCGAGCGCACGACTGGATATACGATGGAGGAAACCCTCGGTCAAAACCCACGCATTCTCAAATCGGATCAGCACGACCAGGAGTTTTACCGAGACATGTGGGATACGATTACCGCTGGCGAGGTCTGGGAAACAGAACTCACGAACCGTCGAAAGTCAGGGGAACTGTATCGAACCACCCAAAAAATCGTTCCTATCACAGATCATCAGAACCAGATCACCAACTTCCTCGCCATCGAAGAGGACATCACCGACGCACAGTTCATCGAGCAGGTACTGCACGTCATGGATCGGGTGATGCGCCACAACGTTCGCAACTCCGTGACGACGATCCGTGGATTCGCCGAACTGCTCGAGTCCGATCTCGAGGAAGAAGCCCAACTGAGTGCCCTCAAGACGATCCAGGACCAGGCCGACAAACTCCAAAAACTGAGCGATGAAACCCG
>PUKM01000275.1 GCA_003552325.1 Natrialbaceae archaeon
CACAGTGACCAGGCTGAACCCCACGTCGACGTCTCTGTCACCGTCGCAGATGACGACACGACAGTGTGTCTCGAGATTGCAGACACCGGCCCGGGCATTCCAGATGACCAGTGGAACGTCATTATGGCCGGCAAAGAAACACCACTGGCACACAGCACCGGGGTCGGCCTCTGGCTAATGTACTGGACCATTACAGCCCTCGGCGGGGTAATGGATCGTACAGAGAACGACCCTCGAGGGACGATTCTCACGTTTCGGGTTCCGTTAGCGACGGGCCAACAGACTGAGGGATGGAGCACCGAGCCCCAGAACTCGTGAATCATCGTCTCCGCCGTCTCACGAGCTGTTATGTACGATTCGACGTTCGACTGAGTGTCGGTCTGACTGATCGGATGGCGCTACAAAAAGTGCTCCGTCAGGGATTCGAACCCTGGTCATTGCCGTGAGAGGGCAATATGATTGGCCGGACTACACCAACGGAGCCCGTATCTCAGTGTTGCTCTGAGAAGTGTTTAAGCGTTCCGTTTCGTGTGAGGAGTGAACTGCTCTGTCACGGTTTCGTTCGGGAGAAGGGATTCGTTATTCGTCGAACGGGGACTTGGCCGCCTCGGGTTCGTGGCCCTCGAGGCTGATAATATTTTCACGGCCGACACGGAGTTTGCTAATCGTGTTCTCCGCCTCCATATCAGAGAGTAACATGCTCACCTTGGATTTGGACCATCCAGTTTCATCGACGATATCCACCTGTTTCATTCGCCCACCGTTCTCGCTGATAAGTGAGATGACGCGATCTTCGTCGCTGAGCAGTTCTTCGTCAGTAATTGTCGGAGGCTGATGCGATGTCTCGGATGACGAGGGACCCCGGGCGTTCTGGGCGTGCTGCCCCGACCCTGTACTGGTTCTGCTGAAGACGCCGTACCGGTACGCGCCGATAACAGCGGCGAAAAGCAGAGCCAACACGCCTACGCCTGCAGCTGCCTGCGTTCCGGAGAGTCCATTGCTTCCCCCACCATTCTCCGATGCGATCCCGGTCTCATCGGCGCCTTCGACGAGCATCACGACTCGAGGCTGGCCATCGTGAAACTGTTCACGCCCGGCCCAGGTGACCGAACTGCTCTCCTCGAGTGACTGTCCGGAGAGTTCACCTTCGGGTTGGACGCTATCGAACACGAGCCCATCTTCAGCTTCGATGACCAGTGTCTGGTCGGACGCGATGAAGAAGCTTCCATCGAAGACGTCACCAACTACGACCTCGTTCTCAGCGGTTTCGGCAAAGTTAGACCAGACAAACGACATTTCTACGACCCCCCGTGTATTGAATCGTTGTTCGACCGTTGCAGTGCGATTAAAGTCTGTGGCTTCCATCTCGCGATCGGTTTCCTGTTGGCCCAGCTCGACGAGCCCCTCAGCGGAAGCGACGAAATCATCGTACAGTTCGAGTTCTTCTGCTTCGAACTCCGCTGCGTAGCTCTCAAACGACTCCTCGTCTTCGGTGTCACTCAGGATACGTTCGTGGCGGAACGTCCAGGTTGCAGAGCCATCCTCGTGAACGGTGATGGTATAGATTGTGGAATCGAACTCCGCAGTGGAGGTGACGTATGCGGTCGAGTCGCCAGTCGACGGTTCTCCATCGGTCGTCACGAGTGTGGATGGACTTTCCTCGGTGGGTGCTCCTCCGCCGCTCGCTCCAAACGAGAGGATGACGAGCGCAAAGAGTAGCAAGCACCCGAGGATGGCCCACCGTTTCATCTATCTCTCATCTACGTGCTCCTCCTAAAAGACCTTGTGAATATTTCCCCACCGGCCTGTCATCCTCGCTGTGAGACACAATATCCAAGCAGGCAGGGCGCAGAGAGCGTGGTAATGATCAGTAATCTCGCAGCTGGCATACAAGCGTTCACGAGCAACGCGTTTCTGGTAGGTGGCGATCGCACCGTGCTTATCGACACTGGGGCGAATTTCGATATCACGACGACGCTCGAGGACCGCGGCGTTGCCCCTGATGCCGTCGTCTTGACACACACTCATCCAGACCACATCGGTAACGTCGAAGCGGTTCGATCGATGTGTGAGTGTACCGTCTGGGGATACGACACCAGTCATCACGCGGTGGACGAACCAATCGCTGACGAAGAAGTGCTGCGTATCGGCGATTACGAGTACCTGGCACTCCACACACCTGGACACAAAGATGACCACCTGTGCTTTTATGCCGAAGAACCGGGTATCCTCTTCGCCGGGGATCTTGTCTTCCAAAACGGTGGCTTCGGCCGGACAGACCTTCCTGAAGGGGATCGAGAGACACTCATCGAGAGTATCGACCGACTCCTCGAGTACGTCGACCCGTCACTGAACGAACTCCACGTTGGCCACGGGCCGAGTATCGACACTGCGCCCTATGGTCACATCGAACTGGCCGCTCAGATGGCTCGACAATTGTAGCTTTCCTCAGTCAGTTTTCAACCCGTAGTATCCAGGTTCATCATCGGACCGTGGTTCACCAACGACGAGCGCATCCGCATGCACCATAATCCATGGAATTGCCCAATCCAAGAGGATGTCTTCGGTCTCTCGATCGATTTCTGCATCCGTCTCGAGGCCCTGTAACAATCGAGCGATCTCGTAGACGGTGTACATCTGATCGGGCTCGAATAGCTCTGCTGGCGTATAGAAATCACACGGTGGGAGACGGTCGAATTCGTCTTTTGGAACTGGCATACAGGTGTGTACTGTATCCACAGGCTAAATGGTACGGATCGATCTGGCAGTCACCGCTGTCCGGTTACGGGCCAAAAGAAACAGTCGGTAAACGATCTCGTCGCTCGAGCGACTACTCGAAGTGGTCGAGGCACTTGCCGTACTCTTCAGCGACTTTGTCCCAGTTGATAACGTCGAAGAAGCCCTCGACGAAACTGCCGCGGTCTGGGCCGTAGTCGTAGTAGTACGAGTGCTCCCACACGTCACAGGCCAGAATCGGGTGTGCGCCCCAGAGTGCGCCCTGGTCGTGTTTGTCGACAGGTACGTTACGGAGCTGTTTCGCGACCGGGTCGTAGACGAGCAGGGCCCAGCCACCGGCAGCGCTGGCTGCGGCCTCGAACTCCCCTTTCCAGCCTTCGTAGGAACCGAAGTCCTCCTCGATGCGGTCGGCGAGGTCACCCTCTGGCTCACCGCCACCGTTTGGCGACATGTTCTCCCAGAACAGCGTGTGGAGGTAGTGCCCACAGCCGTTGTGGGTCACACTGCCGAGTGCGGCTGCAGTCGAGCCGAACTCGCCTGACTCGCGGTTTTCTGCCAGCGTTTCTTCGGCGGCGTTCAGGCCGTTCACGTAGCTCTGATGATGCGTATCGTGATGCCAGGTGACGACCTGCTCGGAGATCGATGGCTCGAGTGCGTCGTAATCGTATGGAAGTGGTGGAAGTTCGTGGTCAGTCATGAGTATACACCGTCTGCATACACGACCGCAAACCTGTTAAATATTGAGGAGTGAAACGCTATCATACCGCATGTAATTATGCCGATCTAGCAAATGAATTGAGTGAGAATCGTCGTGGACAACTATCGGCCGATCGGTTGCGTGACAACTGTACCAGGCGCGGACGTACCCGCCATGGGTCAATCGATGACACAGGCACGCTGTCACCTCCAATCGATGTTATGAACCGAACGAATCGATCCTCTCGTGTACGTCCGCGGCCCACTCGTCGACGGCGACGTGCATGAGTTCTTTCGCTTTCGGGATCGGCGTTGGAAAATATTGATACACATAGCCTCCTCCGCCGAGGATTTTCCGATCGCGTTCGACCAACGCTTTCTCTTGGAGGGTCGTCAGCGAACGGCTCACATTGCTCCGATCGCGCTCGAGCGCGTCGGCGAGCTCGACGACAGTACTTCCCGGTAGTTCAAGTAAGGTGACGTACGTTCGGCGTTCGTGTGGATGGATCCCGAAGACGCATTCGAGGACCCGATCGAACTCGGGATCGTCGATTCGCATGAGGTCTTCCATCTCTGGATTAGTGTCTGTCATCCGTTCTGGGTCACCTCGTCCGCTGATGACTCCTCGACACGTTTGGCGAGTCTGTACCGCTCGAGACAGTGTTGTAACTCTTCTTCGGATTCGTATGTGAGGAGTTTGATCGGGGTATCACAGTAGTAGACATCGGCCCGTTTCCGAATCGCCATTCGAACCGTCGCCCCCATCATTTCGACTTCGATGACGACGCGGTTGCCAGCCTCGACTTCCGCGAGCACTTCACCCGAGGTTAACTCTTTCCGGCCGACTTGTATCGTGGTCGTCATGGTGAGTGCAATACGTGTATGATTGTTCCGCTTGTTTAAAAACGGTATGTGCTACGCTGGTCAAACGAACGCGTGGATGGGGTTGTGTCGAACGGCTGGGGTCACGCGGATACATACCAGTGGCCGCTCTGTGAGTCGTTACTAACAATCTCGAGGAGTGATACCGATACCGGCGCACGGCTAGCCCTCCTTGTGATAGGCGTGCTCGAGCAACTCCTCGAGCGTCGGCTGTCCCCAATACTTTATCGTCTCTGATCGAACGTCGTGTTCAACGATTCCCGTGGCCGCGATCTTTGGGAGGTGAGTATGTTGCAGCATCGTCGCAACCTCCGTGCGTGAAATACTGTCCGTCGCCGTTCGCTGGTCCTTCGTGTGGACAAAGTCGGTGAGTTCGTCGATCGTTGCCACCCCGTCAGTCGACTCATAGAGATAGTAGAGCACCAGTCGACGACGTCGGTTCGCGAGGAGTTCGAAAATTGTATCGAGCGCCGGTGTTGGAGATCCGAGATACGCTGTCGACTCATTTTTCGGATTACTCATGTTGAAGCCACCTCCCATCCGCTCCCATGTGACACCACCGTGGGGTAATACTGTCGAATACCGTATAGATGTTCCGGCCATCGACCAACGTATGTGTATTCATTTAGTGACTATTTCTGTTGATCTGATTACGACAGTACTAGCTAGGCGATGAGTGGACGAAAGAACGAGATCGGTCAGGGGCTTATTCGTAGAGCCAACCAGCGTCGTGTTGGTCGTACTCGATCAGTTCGTCTTCGTCGAAATGAATCGCGATTTCACGTTCGTTCGCGCCAGCATCCTCGTGGTCTGCGGCGTGAACGACGTTTCGACCGAGGTCCAGTGCATAGTCCCCGCGGATTGTGCCTGGAGCTGCCTCGAGTGGGTCAGTGTCGCCGATCATTTGACGAACCTGTCGGGTTGCGTCCTGGCCCTCCCAGACCATGGGAACGACCGGGCCGCTGGTGATGAAGTCGATGAGGTCGTCGAAAAACGGTTTGTCCTCGTGTTCGGCGTAGTGTTCTTTTGCCCGGGATTCAGGCATGTTGAGAACCTTAATGCCGACGAGTTTGAGACCGCGTTCCTCGAGCCTCGAGACGACGTCGCCGACGAGTCCGCGAGCGAAGGCGTCGGGTTTGACCATGACGAACGTCCGCTCGTGGTCGCTCATGCGTCGTCCTCCGTCTCCTCGTCTTCGTCAGCGTCTTCGGATTCTGCCTCGACTTCATCCTGAGCCTCAGTATCGTCTTCGGCTTCAGTTTCAGATTCGGCGACATCGTCCTCATCAGCACCTTCATCCTCGTCGACTTCGTCGTCCGCAACCTCGGGCTCAGGTGCCGCTCGCTGTTTTCCACGGCGACCTTCTTCGGTCCACTCGAGGTCACGTGGTTCGCGGCCGAGTTTGTAGTTCTTCTCGGCTTTCGAGTCGACGAAGTGGAGCACGCTCCCGTCGGTCTGAACGTACATGATGCCCGTGCCGGGTTCGATCTCTTCGCCCGTGTAGTCACACGTTCGCTTCTCGACCATGTTACTGTCCTCCGATGGAATCAGCCTCTCGAGCCGTCTCGCGAAGCTGGAGGATATCCCCTTCGCGGACCGGCCCGAGGCAGTTTCGGGTAATGATACGACCTTGGTTCTCGCCCTCCTTGATCCGGCATTTGACCTGCATTGCTTCACCGTGCATGCCGGTCTTGCCGACGATCTCGATGACCTCGGCGGGCGTAGAACCGTTGTCTCCCTCTTCAGCGCTCATCTCTGATCACCTCAGTCGAGGTCCTCGATCTTGCCACCGATGTCCTCAACATCGCTCTGGGCCTCGCCGGCGTCGACGATGGCCGCAGCAGCGGAGCCGACCTCGAGGCCGGCAGCGTGGCCAACTTCGTCTTGCGTTTCGACGAAGACGACCGGCGTGCCTTTCTCGTCAGCGAGTTCCGGGATGTGCATCACGATCTCCTCGGGGGAGACGTCTTCGGCGACGTAGACGAGGTCTGCGTTGCCGCGCTCGATGGCTTTGGTGGTTTCGTTCGTTCCTTTCTTTACACTGCCTGTGTCTCGTGCGACCTCGAGCGCCTCGAGGGCGTCGTCAGCGAGGTCGGCTGGGATGTCTGTGGTTACGTAGACTGCCATTGGTTGTTCACCTCTCCTACGCGCGGGCTCGCGCTCCCCTGCCATCCGGGGCTGGGCCCGGGCCGGGAGATCCGGCGAAAGTCCTGTGAGGCTAGGAGCATCATCAACCCCGCGTAGGGTGTACTCCCGAGTAGCGCTGCCCCCCTTAAAAGCGTGTTCAAACAGCCGGCGGCGTGGTAGGGTCTTACATGGGTCTTGCTGACCAGCAGGCCCCCGTCGATAGGCTATTACTGTTGCCCGATACACATCCCGGTACGAACAGTCGTGGGCCGTGGATCAGAGCGGGTGAACGCTGGCTGAGCAGTCACCCACGCGGCCACGGCACACCCATCCGAGATGAGACGCAGACAACCACCCAGTTTCGTTCGACGCTCACCAGACACCGATAGCCGTGATTGAATACGTCCGGTCGCTCAAAGCGGAAGCAACCGCGGAGAACGAGCGTCGCCTCCTCGTGCTGACTGGCGATCGGGAACGGAACTATACCACGCTCGAGCGCTTACTCGGGGCCCTGGAGGTCCCCATCACCGAGACGACCCTGGTCGGTCCGGAAGATCGGCTTCGGTGTCCACAGGTCCCCGAGTCCGCGGCCGGTTCCCTGTTGGGGACGACTCGAGAACTCGTCGTTCTCGATGCTCACGCCGGCGTCCACCCGAACACGATTGGACGGCTCGTCGGCACTGTCGATGGTGGCGGCCTCTTCGTTCTCTTACTCTCGCCCCTCGAGCGGTGGCCGCTGGAGAGCGGGGCGTTCGAGGAGTCGATGGCGATCCCACCGTTCGACGTGGATGCTGTTGGGACGCGGTTTCGCCACCGAGTACTCGAGACACTCCGAACCCATCGCGGAATTGCGATCTGGGATACCGAGATGGAGCACCTCCTGGAGGATGGTCGCACGTATCCAGCGCCTCGCCTCGCCGAATCGAGGCCTCCTCGCAACCCCCCCGCGACCGAGTCAACCCACCCACAGGCGAGAAGTGGTGACGAACTCGACCTCGAGGAATTGTCTGAGAGGAGTGGTACGGCGGCAATCGCACAGGCGGCTGTCGACGCCTGTCTGACGGGCGATCAGCAAGTAGCCCTCGAAACACTCGCCTCACTCATCCAGCCGGAGACCGCAGTCGTCCTCGAAGCCGACCGAGGCAGGGGGAAATCGAGCGCGCTCGGTCTCGCGGGTGCGTGGCTCGCAGCCAGTGGGTTCGACGTGGCCGTCACCGCACCTGACTCGAGGAACGTCGACGAGGTGTTCACACGGGCGCACGCACTCCTCGAGCCAACTGATCTTACGGGCCGTACAGACGAACAGGATTCCAGCCTCGAGATCGAAGGTTCGGGTCGGCTGCGATACCTCGACCCGGTGGACGTACAGCAGGCATCCCCAAACGTGGACATCCTCTTCGTCGACGAGGCGGCTGCGTTTCCGGTCGCCCTCCTCGAGTCGTTTCTGGCAGCAGATCGGGTCGCCTTTGCAACGACGATACACGGGTACGAAGGGGCTGGACGCGGTTTTTCCGTCCGCTTTCGTGACCGGCTCGAGGGGTCGACACACACGCTGTACGAGTACACCCTTACCGATCCGATCCGATACGCCGCAGGGGACCCACTCGAGGTCTGGTCGTTCCACGCACTCCTGCTCGATGCCCGCCCACCGGTGATGGCGGTCGTGAGGGAAGCGACGCCAGAGACGGTGCAGTATCGTCACCTCGACGCGCCTACCCTCCGGTCGGATCCAGCCCTGTTATCCCAGGTGTTCGGTCTCCTCGTACTGGCCCATTATCGGACGGAGCCAAACGACCTCGCACGGATGCTCGATGCCCCGAACTTGTCCGTGCGCGCACTCACACACGACGGCTTTCCGGTCAGTGTCGCCCTCCTGGCACGGGAAGGAGCACTCGAGGAGTCTCACCGCGCGCTCATGTACGAAGGGGGCCGAATCCGTGGAAACATGATTCCGGACATTCTGACCAGCCATCTTCGCGATGAAGACGCAGGGAGCCAACGCGGCATCCGCGTGGTTCGGATCGCCACCCACCACGGTGTTCGGTCACAGGGGTTGGGAAGTGCGCTCCTCAAGCACATCGAAGCGGAGTTCGGACCGACCGTCGATTGGCTCGGGGCAGGGTTCGGTGCCACCCCCGAACTCCTTGAGTTCTGGGGCACGAACGGTTATCGTCCGATTCACTTTTCGACGACACGAAACGATACCAGCGGTGAGCACTCGGCGATCGTGCTCAAGCCCCAGTCACTCGAGGGAGACACGTTGATCGACGACCACGCAAACGCGTTCGTGGAGCGACTTCCAGCCGTTTTGACGGACGCCCTCCAGTCAGTGTCACCCGATCTGGTCCGTTCCGTGACGGGCGCACTTGGCCCGACGTACGCCCCGCCACTCGCGTGTTCGAGCATGGATTGGGAATTCCTCGCAGGCGCTGCGTACGGTCCAGTCCAGTTCGACATTCATCCAGCCCCCTTCGCCGACCTCGTCCTGACGTATCTCTTCGAACGCCCGCCAGCGGCCTCCGGCTCGCTGACAGCCACCGAGGAACGACTGCTGGTCGCCCGGGCACTCCAACGGCGGGACTGGAACGCCATCGCGACCGAATTCGAATACCCCTCCACACGGACGTGCAAGCGCGCGTTCGGGGACGCGCTCGAGCCGCTCGTGGACTGGTATGGTGGCGAGACTGCGGCGGCCGTTCGCGCTCGTTTTACGGAGTAAGATGGTGAGACGACGCGCGAAGAGGTTAGCGTCGCCTGTCCGCAATCGACTCTTCGCTCGTCTCTGCCGTCACGACTTCGTACAGGAGGGCCCGCCCACCGTCATCTTTGGGGCGCAAGATTCGACCCAAGCGCTGGGTGAACTCACGTTCGCTGGCACTCCCCGAAAGGACGACGGCGACCGAGGCATCGGGGACGTCGACCCCTTCGTCCAGGACGTTCGACGTCACGATTCGTGGGTAGGTCCCGTGACGGAATCGCTCGAGGAGGTCCCGTCGCTCGCTCGCGCCCGTCTGATGGGTGAGGACAGGGAGTAAGAACCGCTCGCCAACCGCATAGGCGAGGTCATTGTATGCGGGGAAGATGATCGTCCGGTCGTCGGGATGGCGTTCGAGAATTGCCTCGAGGGCTTCGAGTTTTCCCTGGGCACCGAGCATGATATCTCGCGCTCGCTGGCGTGCGAGGAGCGCCTCACGAGCGGCGGGATCTGTGCCCGATCGCTTGACCAGTTCCTGATAATCTGCCCCCGAACGCATCTGGATGTTCGATCGGGCGAGGTACTCGGTGAAGGTCCCCTGTGCCTCCTCGTATGCCCGCCGTTCTTCCGGGGTCAGCGACACCTCGAGTCGTTTCACATCGTACCGGGCTAAGTGTTCTCCGGCGAGGTCATCGGGGGAGAGTCGCGCGACGACAGGACCGACGAGACGCTCGATGACGTCGTGGGCTCCGTCTGGCCGTTCGAACGTCGCCGTGAGCCCAAGCCGTGCCGGCGCGGGAAGCGATCTCGCGATGGATCGATAGCCCTCGCCGCCGAGGTGGTGGACCTCGTCGAAGATCACGAAACCGAACCGGTCACCAACCGCCTCAGCCTTGAGATAGGCCGAATCGTACGTTGACACCGTGAGTGCCTCGAGACGCTGTTCGCCGCCACCGAAGCGACCGATCGGCACGTCGAACTCGGCCTCGAGTTCCCCGACCCACTGTTCCAGCAGGTCGAGTGTTGGCACGACGACGAGGGTCGGTACCGACAGCCGTTCGAGCGCTTTGAGCGCGATGACGGTCTTCCCACTCCCGGTTGGTAACTCGAGGACGCCGCCTGGGGCAGGCTGGTGACCGGGGTCGAGGTCCCCTCCGCTGTCGTCCCACCGATCCGTCTCCAGCCACCCTTCGAGCGCCTGCTGCTGATACGGCCGGAGCTCGTACGTCGAGGTAAGCGGCGGGTCGATCTCCTCGAGTGATAAGACCGTATCAACGAAGGGTGCCTCGGCACGCTCCAGTGACACCCGTAGCGGGACATATTGATTGGCGTCGGCACGAAGCGTCCCGGGGTCTTCCCGTGAGTCGCTGACGAGCGTCACTCCCGCTGACTCGAGGAGATCCAACGCACGGAGGTCCGACGCACGCTCGACGGTGGTCTCGAGACGGATCGTCCCAGAATCGAACCGAAGGTGAATTCGGTCGGCGTGAGGAGTAGCGTGGCCAGCGGGGGGACCCATTTCAGTACCCCATAGGTCGGGTATCTCGGTACATGAATGTGTGCGTTGCCGCGATACCTCAATCCTTTTATTACCGGTGTGCTTTGGTTCGGATATGAGCGAAGACGAGGGCCAAAACTCCACAGCCCAGGGTGTCCCGACAGCGGGAGACGCCGACGACGAGACCGGGGTGAACGGAGACGTCGACGACACAGACGAGGGCTCCGAAAGCGAACACGGTTCTGAGGACGAGCAACCCACCAGCGGTGGCGACACTGGTGAAGCTACTCCTACGGCAGGAGACGACGCAACCGAAGGGGACACTGAGGAAGCCCCGGAGACGAGCGAGGATATTCAGGAGTTACTCGAGACCCTCCAGTCGTACGACGATGATATTGCCCGTGACGTCAATGCCATCGTCGAGATGGCTCGTGACCTCAACGGAACCGTGAGCCATCAGCGGGCCGAACTCGATGACCTGGGCGAGCGCGTCGAGGCCCAGGCTGAGACTATTGGCGAACTCCAGGCGAAACTCGACGACAAAGAGCAGGCGCTCGAGGCGCGCGAAGAGATCATTGCCGAGTACGAAGAGCAAATCGAAGACCTCAAAGGCCACGTCAAACGGACGCAGGCCGACTTCCAAAACTACAAAAAGCGGGCGAAAAAGCGACAGGAGCAGATGAAAGCCCGTGCGACCGAAGATCTGGTCGAACGCCTCGTCACGGTCAGGGATAATCTCAAACGCGCGTTGAACGAGGAAAGTGAGGACGTAGAGAGCCTCCGGGGCGGCCTGGAAATGACGCTGCGGGAGTTCGACCGCGTGCTCGCTGATGAAAACGTCGAAGAGATCGATCCAGCACCGGGAACCGACGTCGACCCACAGCGTCACGAGGTCATGGTACAAGTCGACAGTGAACATCCAAAAGGAACGATCGCCGAAGTGTTCACCCCCGGCTACGAGATGGGGGACAAAGTCATTCAGAGCGCCCAGGTGACGGTGAGTAATGGCGCACTCGAGTCTCCTGCAGACGACACGGACGGTGAGGCCGGAGACGAAGGGAGTGTGGACGATGATGACGACACTGACACCGCAGCGGGCGACGAGGAGTCTGAAAACAGTGATGGAGCCGACGAGGATGAGGAAGCAGCGATCGAGCTCGGTGGCGAGGTCGCCTCGGATGACGTGGTCGACGAGACCGGCGAGGAGACGGGGGACGAATCAACCGCATCCGACTCGAGCGAGGAGAAAACGAGCGAGTCCTCGACTGCGCCGGATGACGATGAAACCGGCGACGATACTACGGGCGACGAGGCCGTGGATGGGACAGACGAAGAGCATGCAGACGACGCACAGGAAGACGAGGAAAGCTGAATCGGGCGGCCACGGTACTGGTTGCTTTTATGCTCAAAGTATCGGTACGAACGAGTTACTACAATCGGGGTAAGCGATTACCATGAAACCTGGGTTGGGTGGGGTTTCAGAAGCCTTTTGATGAGCTAGAGGCAAGGTCCGCTACGACATGACCGAGGACTTAAACTGGGCAATCGGGGGCGAGGCCGGTGATGGGATCGACTCCACCGGAAAGATTTTCGCCCAGGCACTCTCCAGGGCCGGACGACACGTCTTTACGTCGAAGGATTTCGCGTCTCGAATCCGTGGTGGCTACACCGCGTACAAGATTCGGACGTCGACAGATCGCGTCCAGAGTGTCGTCGACCGGCTCGACATTCTCGTCGCGCTGACCCAGCGAACCATCGACGAAAATCTCGACGAACTCCACGCAGGTAGCGCCATCATTTACGACGGCGAACGCTCTTGGGAGGCCGAGATTCCTGACGAAATGACGGCCGTCGACGTGCCGCTCAAATCGCTCGCCGAAGAAGCTGGTGGGGCAATTATGCTCAACGTCGTCGCACTCGGTGCTGCCTGTGAGCTCACCGGCTTCGACGTCGCCTATCTCGACGAATCCCTCGAGAAACGGTTCGGCGGGAAAGGATCGAAGATCGTCGAGAACAACCGCGAAGCCGCCCGCAAAGGCCGCGATTACGTCCGTGAGAACTACGATCTCGACCTTGGACACGAACTCGAGACGACGGACAACGACTACGTCCTGCTGAACGGCGACGAAGCGATCGGCATGGGCGCACTCGCCGCAGGCTGTCGGTTTTACGCCGGCTATCCCATCACACCGGCAACGAACGTGATGGAGTATCTCACCGGCCGACTCGAACAGTACGGCGGCCACGTCGTCCAGGCTGAAGACGAACTCTCGGCGATCAACATGGCACTCGGTGCCGCCCGCGCCGGCGCTCGCTCGATGACGGCCACCTCGGGGCCGGGCATCGACTTGATGGCCGAAACGTTCGGCCTCGTCGCGACCAGTGAAACCCCGCTGGTAATCGTGGACGTGATGCGATCCGGCCCCTCGACGGGGATGCCGACCAAACAAGAACAGGGCGACCTGAACATGACCTTGTACGGTGGCCACGGCGAGATTCCGCGGTTCGTCGTCGCCCCGACGACCATCGACGAGTGTTTCTGGAAAACGGTCGAAGCGTTCAACTACGCTGAAAAGTACCAGACACCGGTTTATCTGGTTGCTGACCTGGCACTCGCCGTCACCGAACAGACGTTCGCACCTGAAACCTTCGACATGGATGCCGTCGAAATCGACCGCGGCAACCTGGTCGAGGACGACGAGGTTTCGGAGTGGCTCGACGACCAGGGCCGGTTCCGCGCTCACGCCGCCACTGAGGATGGCGTCAGCCCACGGGCGATCCCCGGGATGACAGACGGTGCACACATGTCCACCGGCCTCGAACACGACGAGCTCGGACGCCGAACGGAGGATACCGAGGTTCGCGTCGAGCAGGTCGACAAACGAAACCGAAAGGTCGAAACCGCCAAAGCCGAGGAGAACTGGGACTATCGTGAGTTCGGTGATGCGGACGCCGACACCCTCGTCATTTCGTGGGGCTCGAACGAGGGTGCATTGGTCGAAGCGCTCGAGTACCTCGAGGACGACGGCATCGACGTCAGAATCCTGTCAGTGCCGTACATCTTCCCACGGCCGGATCTGACTGCAGACGTCGAGGCAGCGGAAAACGTCATCGTCGTCGAGTGTAACGCGACGGGGCAATTCGCCGACGTCATCGAACACGATACCCTGACGCGCGTGCAGCGGATCAATAAGTACACCGGCGTTCGATTCAAGGCTGACGAACTCGCCGAAGAAATTAGCACAAAACTCACCGAGGAGGTGCCAGCACAATGAGCTCAGACGTTCGATTCACCGACTTCAAATCAGACAAGCAACCGACCTGGTGTCCCGGCTGTGGGGACTTCGGGACGATGAACGGCATGATGAAAGCCCTGGCCAACACGGGGAACGATCCGGACAACACGTTCCTCGTGGCTGGGATTGGCTGTTCCGGAAAGATCGGGACCTACATGCACGCCTACGCCCTCCACGGCGTCCACGGTCGTGCTTTGCCGGTCGCAACTGGCGTCAAGATGGCCCGCCCGGATATCGAGGTGATGGCCGCCGGCGGAGACGGTGACGGTTACTCGATCGGTGCCGGCCACTTCGTCCACGCCGTGCGCCGGAACGTCGACATGACCTACGTCGTCATGGACAACCGTATTTACGGCCTGACGAAAGGACAGGCATCTCCGACGTCCCGTTCTGACTTCGAAACGTCGACCACTCCCGAGGGACCACAACAGCCACCCGTCAACCCACTCGCGCTCGCGCTCGCCTCTGGTGCGACGTTCATCGCGCAGTCGTTCGCGTCGGATGCGCTCCGACACGCCGAGATCATCGAGGAAGCGATCGAACACGACGGCTTCGGCTTCGTCAACGTCTTCAGCCCGTGTGTGACGTTCAACGACGTCGACACGTACGACTACTTCCGTGACACGTTGGTCGATCTCAAAGAAGACGGCCACGACCGTCACGATTACGACGCCGCCAAAGACGTCATCCTCGATGCGGACAAGGAGTACCAGGGTGTGATGTACCAGAACGAACACTCCGTCCCGTATCACGAACAACACGGCGTGACCGAGAACATGGCCGACATCCCGGATGGCGCTCCCGACGATGCCATGGACCTCGTCCGCGAATTCTACTAACTGCTGTAAGCCATTTTTATTGCGGCTTGGTTAAGTCGGCCACTTACAATTAACTCCGCTCTGTTGAAATCCTCGACCAGTTACAGGTACCGTGCGTCGTGTTGCCTACAGAGTATGAGGTCAGCATGGTGGTCACGTTTATTCCACTCATTCATAACGAAACCAACCGCTCAGTGCACCTGC
>PUKM01000271.1 GCA_003552325.1 Natrialbaceae archaeon
CCCTCGACGATCGCCTCGAGCCATCGCCGTCCAAGGGCCGCGTAGCCCGACCACAGCCAGTTCCGCGCCCGCTTGAGCGTCACCTTGCGTCGACGGCCGTCGACGCTCACGAAGCGGGCCTCGGACGGCACCTTGGCCTTCACTGGCCGGTCCGCCCTGGACCGTGGCGGCTCCTCGACGCTGGGGGCATCCCCGAAGGGGTCCTCGGGGAGCTCTGGCGGGGTGGGCAGGGTCGGCCCCTGCGAGACCGGACGCCCGAGGAGGCGCTGACCGAGGCGGCTCGTGGCCCGGACCGGTGAGGTCAGGCGCCAGGAGCGGCTCTCGAGCAGGGCGGCGATCGCCGCCTCGAGCTCCTCGCCGTAGCGGACCTGCGCGGCGAAGCGCTCGCGGAACGCCGCGGCGCGGGCGGCGAAGGCCGCGGCCTGCGCGGCGAGCTCCTCGCGGGTGGCGGTCAGCTCCTCGCCCCGGGCCGCGAGCGCCGCCCGTTGCGCGGTGGCCTCGGCCCGGAGCCGGCGGACCTCGTCGATGGCGATGTCGGCGACCGTGGTGCTGTGGCGAAGCCGCCGCTCGACCGCGGCCTCGCCGGGGTCCGGCGTCGGTGCGCCGCGCTGGTCCGGCACCGTCGGGTCGGCGGGTGGGCGGTCACCGGCCACGAAGACCGCGTGGGCGCACCGCAGCACCGGCCCTTCCTCGAGCGGGTCCGCCTCGATCGGGTCGTAGCGGTACAGCCGGTAGCCGTGCGCGCCGAGCAGTGCCTCGACGTGACGATGGTGCGGGGGTCCCTCGGCGGCGTCGAGGAAGCCCACCTCGGCGGAGACGACGCTGACCGCGCCCTCCGAGAGCAGCCCGTGGGCGCTGCGCAGCACCTCGGCGACGCGGGCGCCGGCGGCGACGTCGAGCACGTCGATGCGCGCGGGCCCACCGGCGTCGAGCCAGGCGTCGACCGCCGGGATGCCCTCGGTGACCTCGATCGCCGCGCCGGTGGCGCCGTCGAGGAGCCGCGCCGCGGCGCCGGCGTCGGGCTCGAACAGCCAGGCCTGGCGCAGGGGCGGGCCGACGGTGGCCAGGGCCTGCAGCGCAGGGCCCCTGCCCGCCCCGATGCCGAGGTAGACGATCGGCTCGTCGGGCAGGAGGCTCGCGAGGTCGGCGAAGAAGTGACCGGCCGTGTGGGCCCCGTTGCCCGTCATCGTGGTGTCGGCTCCTGCGCGCGTGTGGTGGCGGGACCCCCGATGGTCGGGGCCCGGGCACGGTGACGCCGTGAGTCTACGGCGTCACGGTCTCCTGGGGAGCCGGTGCTAGCCTCCAGGGGGTCCTCCGAGCGCCGTGAACGGTGCCTTCTCGACGATGCCGATCGGTCGGTGACGGTGAGCTTTCTCAAGGCCCTGATCCCCCCGCGTGCGCGGGCGCTGCTCCGGCGGCTGCTCGCCGTGCTCGGCATCGGCCAGGGACGCGACATCTACCGCGCCTACCGTGCGTCGGCCCGCAAGGACTGGCCGCGGGCGGTCGCCGCCTGGAGCGAGGCGATCGAGGCTCGGGAGGTCGCCCGTCCCCAGTGGCAGGCGCAGTACGCCTGGGCGCTCTACAAGACTGGGCAGTACGAGGCTGCGGCGCGGGTGCAGGCCGCTGCGGTGCGGGCGGGTCCGACGAAGCCCTTCTGGCTGCGGCGCAACGCCTACATCGCTGCGAGGCTGCCTGACTGGGACGCCGTCGTCGACTCGTATCAGAGGCTCGCCGAGCTGCGTTCCGACGGCGGGGCATCCGCCGGTGCGCTGAACCGGGCCCTCGACGGCGCGGCCGACGCCGAGGACCAGCCCAAGGCCAAGGAGCCCTACGCCCTCGGGCGCGCGCTGCAGGCGCTGCAGCGCTACGACGAGGCGCTCGCCGCGTTCAGCGACGCGCTGAGGCTGCTCGAGTCGGTCGACAAGCCCTGGGCGCTCGAGGCGCACAACGAGTGGGAGTTCCGCTGGGAGTACTGCCGAGTCCGCGTCGAGGACGTCGAGCGGCAGGACCGCGCCCTCGACGTCGAGGTGGCTCCCGTCGAGGACGAGGGGACGGCGCCGGAGGCCACCGCGGGACGCTTCGCGGCCGAGGTCGTCCACACCGGGGTGCTGCTCACCGGCTGGGTCACCGACCCGGAGGCCGTCGAGGTGACGATCCGCGTCGACGGCCAGCCGCTGCGGGGGGTCGGGCTCAACCACGACAGCATCGCCCAGGACGCCAACGCGCCCCGCTTCCGCTACGCGATCAAGCATCCCACGCTCGACCATTTCCCCTCCCGCGCACGCCTGAGCGTGTGGGTCAGCGACACGCCGCTCGCGGCGCCGTCGGGCGCCACCGAGGTCGACCTCGTCGTCCCCCACGGCGACGGCGAGCTGCTCGGGGAGGACGGGCCGCGCGCGGAGCTCACGAAGAAGGGCACGCTCGTCGGCACGGTGGGGCCGGTCGCCGACGGGCACATCTCCGCCCTCGAGTCCTACACGCGGGCCCGCGGGGCCTTCCGGGAGCACCTCGGGCGCGAGCTCTTCCTCGTCTACGGCACGCTCCTGGGCTGTGTGCGGGACGGGGACTTCATCGCCGGCGACGACGACGTCGACGTGGGCTACCTCTCCGACGCCGAGGAGCCTGCTGCGGTCAAGGCCGAGACCCTCGGCATCGTCGAGCAGCTCCTCGCCCTCGGCTACGACGTCGGCTGTCGCGTGAGCGGGGGGCTGTTCAAGCTCTACATCGAGGAGCGCGAGCTCGACATCTACCCGGTCTGGTTCGCCAGTGACCGCGCCTGGGCCTACAGCGACATCGACGCCCGCCGCGCCGACTTCGAGCCGCTGTCGACGATGGACTTCAAGGGCACCGAGGTCGCGGTGCCCGGCGACGTCGCGACCGTGCTCGCGGGCACCTACGGCCCCGACTGGCGGATCCCGAGTCCCGGGTTCCGCCACTACCGGTCCGCGGCGGTGCGCCGCAAGCTCAGCCGCACCTACGTCACCCCCAACGAGGCCCGTGAGCTGCGCAGCCGCCAGCAGCGCGCGAGGGAGGACGGCCGCGAGGTCGGGCGCTTCCTCATCGGCCACTCCCCCGACCGCCCGCGGATCGTCACCGCGTGGGGCGGCGGGCGCGCCGGGGCGGCCGCGGTGCCCTCGGAGGCCACCGAGGCGCCGGAGGCGGCCGACGCCACGAGCGAGCGCTGAGGCCACGCCCATGGGCTCGGGATGGCGCCGCGGCCGCGGCGACGGTGACCCGACGGACCCGCACGGCGACCCGACGGGCCGCCGCGGCCGCCGTCCGCAGCGGGTACCGTAGGGGGTACTACGTCAAGCCTTGAGAGGAACGTTGATGCGCCTGCTCAGGATCGGACTCGCCATGCTCCTGCTCGCCCTGCCGCTGTCCATCGTCGCCTGCGCCCAGGC
>PUKM01000059.1 GCA_003552325.1 Natrialbaceae archaeon
CTCGAGTAACCCCTCGACAACAGCCCGGTGTCTGCTCGCCGTCCGGTCACGCGCCCGCTGGCTCTCGTCGGCGTTCCACAGCGAGAACCAGACCATCGGCGCGAGGCGTAGCGTGCCGTAGTAGCATTCACCGAGCCTCGTCAGGTCCCCGTCGTCGAACAGCCGATCCTGAATCGTTTGTGGCCGTTCTCTCCCGAGTGCTGTTGCCCGTTCACGGTAGCCCGCATCGATCGCCCGCCGAACCCGTCTTCGACGCGGGTCATCAAGGCGGGCGTACCCGGACAGGTTCTCCTCGAGCGCGGCGAGATTATAAACCGGTTCGGTGGTGTGGCAGTTACCCCAATCGATGACGGCGTTCGTCTTCCCGGAGGCCGGATCGATCAGCAGGTTCCCCAGCCGATAATCGGTGTTGCCGAACACTGGCCTCGTGGGCTCGGTGACACACTCGAGCCGGTCTCGGAGAAACGACTGGAGTGGGCTCGCAAGCCCCTCAAATCGCTCGTGGACGTCCGCCGACCACTCCTCGAGTTGGGCCGACAGTGCCGCCTGCCAGCTCTCGTGGCCTGTGGGGCCGACCTCGAGGGCAGCCACACGCGGACGGTCCGCTGAGAGTCCCGAGGGACTGCAGTGGATAACGCCGAAGCGGTCGAACGAGCCGACGGTGTGCAACTCGGCGAGATGTCGGCCCCCGTCGCGGGCGATTCGCTCGAGGACTGACAGGGGAAGGTCACGGGACCCATCTTCACGAACAGCCCCAGGAAGCCGTTCCATGAGAAAGTACGGAGCAGGCAGGGTCTCGTGGTCATCGACGCGACCGTAGACGCGCGGGACCGGGATGGTCGTCTCTCGATGCAGTAACTCGAGGACGACCGGCTCGGGACGAAATGCGTCGGGCTCGACGAACGAACACGCCTTGAGGACGGCCTCTCGAGGCCCCTCGGGTGTCTCGAGGGACACATAATAGACGAGATCAGTCCCCTCCGCGGCTCGTTCGACTACGGTCACCGACCACGAGGGCTCGAGGTGGGAGACCATCGAGTGGCACGTCTCGGGCGTCAGCTCGTCCATACACGGAAGATCCGGTGAGGAAGTGAAAAAGCCCGGGTTGGTGTGAGACTACCTTACTCGGTTAGGTCGGGTTCCAGCGGGCGTCCGCGAGCGTTCGCTGGACGACATCGTTCCCGACCGCTTCGGCCAGGGTTTCAAAGCCCACACGTTCGCTCCGATCGCTGGCGTTCGCGACCAGTCTCGAGACGATGAACTCCGGCGTGGAGCGCCCGACGGTCCCAAACCGTGGTTGGTAGTCGACGAGCAACTCGAGGTCGGGGTTGAGCCCTTTCGCGAAAATTCCGTCGACCCGTGCGGTGGGGGGGAGTGGCTCGAGGTCGTCCGCGAGGTGGGTGACGAACACGCCGAGGGCGTCCCGGTCGACGGTCAGACGCACCAGCCCGTGGAGCAGGTTGGCGGCGCTTCCGGGTTCCGTGATCGCCTCGAACTCGTCGACGAGCATCAGCGTCCGTCCGCTACCGGTCAGTGGCGGGACGACCGATCGAAGCGTCGACTCGAGTACACCGGCGTTGAAACTCGCGTGACGCCGGTGAAAGACGAGCGCGTCGACGGGTGTGACCTCGGCACGGTCAGCCGGGACGGGCAGTCCCATGAGCGCCAGGAGAACGACCTGACAGAGGGTCTCGAGCAGCGTCGTCTTCCCACCGCTGTTGGCCCCGGTCAACACCGTGACTCGTTCGTCCTCGGGGAGGTCAGTCGCCTCGAGGGCTCGCGTGGTCTCGGCGAACTCGTCGTCGACGGCTCCGAGAGACCCCGAGGTAACGGTGTGATCGCCGAGCGTGTAGGTGACCGGCTGGACCTGCCCGTTTCGCGCCGCGAGGGTGAGGTTCGTCGCGTTCACGACCGAGAGGGCACCGTCGCCGTCGGTCCGGAACTGTGGCCGAGTGCAGTCGTAGGCGATGGCGAACTGTGCGAGTGAGAGGTGAAAGGCGATGTCGGTAACGGCCGTCACTGCCTGCTCGATTTCGTCGCTCGCATCCTCGAGGACGCGCTCGAGATCCGTTCTGACCGTGGTTTCGCGTTCGTCGACGGCCGACGTCAGGTCCGAACGGAGGCTTCTGAGCGTGCCGCCAACGAAGTCGGTCGCGTCTGCGGCGTCTGTCGGCATGGCGGCGTGGACCTGGTCGATGGTCACCTGTGTCTCCGTGAGGATTTTGTCCTCGAAGGCGTCCCGAAACGCCGTCACGTCGCCCACACCGTCATCTCGTAACTCCTCGATCAGACCGAGCGCATTCGCGTCCATGTCTTCGACCGCACCGAGCGCGTCCCGCAGTCGGTCGAGTTCGTCGTCGGCCCCACGGCGAACGCGGCTGCCCTCGAGTGCCCCCAGTGCAACGGCAGCGTCCGCCAGTGTTTCTCGCTCGAGGTCGGCGATGGTAGCGAAGGGGCCACTCGAGACGTCTGCCTCGAGGAGGGCGAGTGCCACCTCGACGGCGGCGTGGTCGCTGCCATCGCGGTCGTCGTAGCGGGCGTAAGCCTCGAGGACGGTCGTCCGGTCGTCATCCGACAGGGCCTGCCAGGCGTCCTTTGCAGCCAGAATCGCGTCGAGCCTGGCCGTCATGTCGTCGATCGCCGTGAGTGGGGTCAGGACGCGAATGCGGTCTGCCGCCCGTTCCGTCACGGCATGTTCGACTGCCAGGTCGAGCAGTTCCTTGTACGCCGATCGCGCGTCACTGGTAGCGAGGATCTCCATTCCCTCCCCACCTGTTGCTCGGCGCAGGATACGGGTTGCCCGCCCGCGCGGTAATCCGGCGTCCGTCAGTGCCCGGACGTCGCCGCGTTCGATGGCGTTGATCGCCCGCTCGGTGCCCAGTTCCGCCGCCAGGGTCTCGCGGGTCTTCGGCCCGACGCCCCAGTACTCCTCGAGTCGCATATCCCCCACGTTCGAAGGAACCATCTTGAAGATGGCGCTCTCCGTGCCCCGGTTCCGGCGATTGCAACCGTTGGAGAAAAGTATTCAACGCCCATCCCGCTAGCTCACGTGTGGAGTCCCCGTTCGACATTTTGCGGATCGACCCCGACGCCTCCGAAGCCGAAATCGAACGCGCCTTCCGAGAACGCGTCAAGGAGACCCATCCAGACCAGGGAGGCTCGACGCTCGAGTTCAGGAAGGTCCACGCCGCCCGCGAACAGATCCTCGCAGGCAACACCGACCTCATCGATGGCGACGATCTCGAGCGCGGCGACGTTCGAACGTCCCAGGGAGCGGACACCACCGTCCCCGAGGACCCCCGGTCACACGTCGAATACCTCAATTTCGAAGTCTTCGAGGACCACGGCTGGAGCCTCGAGGACGACGACCTCTTCGAGAAAGCGGCCGACGCCGACCTCGA
>PUKM01000281.1 GCA_003552325.1 Natrialbaceae archaeon
CCAAGCCGTCAATACGGTAGGAGCAACGGCTTCGTGGCGGAGCCAGTGTCGTCGGTCACAAAGCTTAGATTCCCAACCTTCAGGATTGACCTGCCCGGCCAACACCGGGTGGGAAGCCCACAACTTTCGTCGTGGGAGCACGTCACTTAAAACCTAACCGGATCCAGAGTTACGCTCTTTCATCATCTTTGTATATATAGTTACAGAGTGGGCCAGTCACAGCAGACACTGGTGGTCCTTCGGTCACCACCGGCAGCGCCTCGAATCGCTGTTGGATGGGCCCCCGGTGTAGGTCACTCGGATCGAGACAGACGGATCCGATGTCGGACGGTTGCCGATCACACAACCCCGGTCTGAACCGACACCCCACTTCATACAGGAGCGATAAACGATGCCACGATCTGAACCAGAGCCAGTCTCACAGGCGACAGAGGCCGGCGGATCACGCGGTCCGTCCTCGTCACGCCGAAACTTCCTGCAACTCGCTGCGGGGGTCGCCGCGGGAACTGTCGTCGCGCAGTATAGCACTGAAATCGGAACCGCACTCGAGCAAGCAACCGATGGAGAGCTGGAAGTCGTCTGGCTACAGGGGCAGGCCTGTACCGGCTGTACGATTTCCGTCCTCCAAGGTCAGTACCCCGCCCTCGAAGAAGTGTTGAGCGAGTTCAGACTCGAGGTAACATTCCATCCGACGATCATGCCTGAAGCGGGTGAGATGGCGATCGACGCGATGAGCGATTCACCGGACGTCCTGATCGTCGAGGGATCGACGCCGGTCGATATCCCGGAAGCCACAACGGTCGGCCAGACACCGGACGGCGAGAGCAAGCCACTGGTCGACTGGGTCCAGGAGTTGGCCCCCGAATCGGAGTACGTGCTCGCAGTGGGGAACTGTGCATCGTTCGGTGGTTGGCCCGCAGCGGAAAATAAACGAAATCTCTACGATCTGGGGGCTAACGTCACCGGTGCGCGCGGGCTCCAGTTCGAACAGCGAACCGAGCGTGGTGTGCTCGGCCCCGATTTCACCTCGGGTGCGGGCCTGCCGGTAATCAACCTCGCTGGCTGTCCCGTCCATCCGGATTACGTGTTGTTGACGATCGCGACTGTTCTCAACGGTCACGTACCCGAGCTAGATACGTACAACCGGCCGAAACCGTTCTACGAACCACTCGTACACGACAACTGTTCGCTTCGGGGGTATTTCGACCGCGGTGAGTTCGCCGAGACACCTGGTGACGAGGGGTGCCTGATCAAGGTCGGTTGTGCGGGCCCGTACACCCGCTGTGACGATCAGACTCGGTTGTGGAACGATGGGACGAGCGTCTGCCTCAACGTCGGGGCGCCGTGTATCGGCTGTATGGAACCGGGATTCTGGGATCGATTTGCACCGATGGACGAAGAGGTCGAACGTCAGTCGATCGTTGGTTCCATCACTCCTGAACAGGCTGGATGGGCAGGGGTCGCGGCTGCTGGCGTCGGAATCGGTGCTCACGCCGTACGGAAGGCCACGGGATACGGCTCGTTCGACGACGACCAAGACGCTGAACCGCCGTCCGGGTCGTCGGACGAACCGATTGGGGGGGAGACGGAGGACTGAGAACAATGGTAGAGATAACGATCGATCCAACGACTCGTATCGAAGGCCACCACGGTACGACGCTGGAAGTCGAAGACGGCCAGGTCGTCGAGGCGAAGAGTCAGATGAAGATGTTCCGTGGGGCCGAGATCATCACGATCGGCCGGACGCCACGGGATGCCGCACAGATAACCGGAATGGTCTGTGGCGTCTGTTTCCTCTGTCACCGCCTCTGTTCGTCGAAGGCCGCCGAAGACGCCGCAATGAACGCCGGCGCGTTCGATGGTCCACCACGAAACGCCGTGCTGTTGCGCGACGCAGCAGAGGGCATATTCTACCTGTGGAACCACGCGATCCACCTGTTCGCTCTCGTGGGTCCGGACTACAGCGATGCCGTCGCAGAAACTGGCTTCGACAGGCTCGATCCGCTCGAGGGTGAGGGATATCTGGGGGCACTCGAGAACCAGCGACAACTGATGAAGGCGCTGACCGAGTTCGGTGGTCGCGCACCGCACCCCGTTGGTTACATCCCTGGTGGGTTAGCTACGAAACCCGACGCCTCGACGATCGAACAGGTGAAGTCACGTGTCCGTGAGGTGAGCGAGTGGCTCGGTCCGACCGAGGCGGTGCCGGAGGTGCTCGAGAACGTCCAGAACGATGAGTTCGACCCTACCCTCGGTGAAGGACTCCACGATATCGTCTCGATCCTGGTCGGGGCAGCCGAGTTGGGAGCGGGCGATATCGGCGCTGGCCCGAACCGGTACTACAGCAATGGCATCTTCGAGGATCCCGAGACAGGGGACTTGTTCCTCCCTCGAGGCGTCTACCGTGACGGGCAGACCGAACGCTTGAGCAAAGCGGAGGTCGTCGAGGGGATCACCGAAGATACCGAGTACTCGTGGTATACAGACGAGTCGGGTGGTCCACCGACCGACGCCCAGCCGCCAGAGCCGGACCCGGACAAAGACGAGGCCTATTCGTGGGGGAAGGCACCGCGGTTCGATGGGCAATCGATGGAGGTCGGGCCACTGGCACGGCTCGTCGTCGCTGACCGCGATCCGTTCGACCTGCGGGAGACACTCGGTGGTGGCGCAACCGAGAGCAATACGCTGAATCGGCTCATCGCACGCGCACAGGAGACACTCGCCGTCCGCGATCAGGTCCCCGAGTGGCTGGATGCGATCGATCCCGCCGATCCCTTCATGGCCGAGTTCCCGGCCGAGTTCACTGGTGAAGGGGTCGGCCTGTTCGAGCCGTCGCGTGGGGCACTGTCACATTACATGGACGTCGAAGCGGGAACGATCGAACGGTACCAGATTATCACCCCCACGTTGTGGAATATCGGCCCACGGGATGGGGATGGCCAGCCGAGCATTCTCGAGGAGGCGGTCGTCGGCGATCCTGTCGAGGACGTCGAACACCCCCTGGGTGTGATGCGGACCATCCGGTCGTTCGATCCGTGCCTGGCCTGTGCGGTACACGTCCGGAGCCCGGATGCGGCTTACGAAACCGTGCTCGAGCCGGCACAGCCGGGACTCGATGGCGGCGTTGGAGGCTGTCCGACTGGAAACACTCCAGTGAGCGATTATGAGTGATAGAGAACCATCCTCCTCGGAGTTCTCGAGCGATCGGTCCGACCCCGTCCGGCCGGACGGCGGGGAGTCGACCAGGTCGCGTGCGAGCGACGCTGAGGGCCGCGTCGGGAGGATCCTTCGGCTTCCAGGCGGCTCTACGCCAGCAACGCTCTGGTGGGAGCTGGCTGACCGCTACGAACCGTACGTCACACTCGAGAAAGACGGCCGCGAGACGGTCCGTCGCTGGGG
>PUKM01000072.1 GCA_003552325.1 Natrialbaceae archaeon
TCTCACAGTGATGAACGTACGGGACGCCCTCGAGGCCGATGCTGACGCACTCGCGTCGATCGCAGACTCGCCAACCGACGTGATGCGGAACCTCGTCCACGATCGAACCGTTCGGGTCGCGGAGGACGGAACACACGACCCTAACGCCGATGTGCCAGGGGCCACTGGCGACACCGGGACGGAATCCGGTGATGCTGAAGCGACCCAGTACGGTCGATCGGATCCCGAGGACCTGCTCGGATTCGTCAGCTTCGATGTGCAGGGCGAAACGGTACACGTTACCCAGATCGATGGGACGGAGGAGGCCTGTGAGCGATTGCTCGCCGAACCCGTCCGCTTC
The DNA here is from genome assembly GCA_003552325.1 of Natrialbaceae archaeon. Classification (GTDB taxonomy): domain Archaea; phylum Halobacteriota; class Halobacteria; order Halobacteriales; family Natrialbaceae; genus Natronosalvus. The sequence goes on from PUKM01000072.1 coordinate 341, forward strand.
GGGGAGTGTGAAGGCCTCGCCGTCGAACTGCTCGTTCCCCGCGGCCATCGGCCGGTCGAGGAGGCTGCTGCCGCCATGGGCTTTACGAACCAGGGCGTTGGCCCTCGATTCGAGGACAAACGGACGACCCGGTTCCGACTCGAGCCCTGACCGACTCCGGTATCCGGGTTGTCCAAGAGGCTGTTCAGTCACCTCGCAGCCTCCGGCTCCTCAAACCTTTTGATCACTCCCGGTGACACAATTCGTATGGCCAGGGCAACCCCACCGGGGCCGACACGAACCAGGCTTCCAGAACGCGCGTTCGACGAGCGCCTCGAGCGCATTCGCGAGCGACTCGCCGAGGCGGGCGTCGACGCTGGCGTCTGGTTCGGCGCGACGAGTATCGAGTATCTGACCGGCTTCGACCATATTCAGACCGAGCGGCCGGTCGTGCTCGCGGTCACCCAGGACCGTCTCGAGATCACGGTCCCCCGGCTCGAGGTCGAACGCGCCGAACTCAATCCCCGGATCGACGCGATCCACCACTATCGCGACTATCCAGGTGGTGAACCGATGGCCGTCGCGACGACGATGCTGGCCGACCTCGAGGCACACACGCTCGCTGCCGACGCCGAGGGGGCGCCGGGGACGATGGGCTATCAGGGGCCGACGCTTGCGGAGGCGGCCGAGGTCGACATATCCATCGAAACCCAGGACTGGGTGAGTCGAATGCGGTGGGAAAAGACCGAAGACGAACTCGCGCTCATCCGTGAGTCCGCACGATGGGCGAATCTGGGCCACCGATATTTGGCGGATTTCACTACCGTTGGCGAACACCCGGCGACGGTCAGCCAGCGCGCCTCGATGGAGGCCTCACGAGCAATGCTCGATACCCTCGGTGATCGCTACGTCGCCCGCACCCGCGGTTCCGGACCTGTCCACGCCGGGTACATCACCGGCCCACAGACCAGCCTCCCCCACGGCCACACGGCCAACAGACGCCTCGAGGCCGGGGACACCCTGGTTACGGGGGCCTCGGCGAACGTCGACGGCTACTACTCCGAACTCGAGCGAACGATGTTTCTCGGCGAGCCGAGTGACGAACAGGAACACTACTTCGAACTCATGCTCGAGGCACAAACGATCGCGATCGACGCGCTCGGGCCAGGCGTCCCGATTTCCCACGTCGACGACGAGGTCGAGGCCTACTTCGAGGAACAGGGGGTTTCGGACCTCGCCCAGCACCACGTGGGTCACAACATCGGCATGGCGGGTCACGAACCGCCGTACATCGACAGCGGCTGGGGTGACCACTGTAACCGGGAGGCGACGAATTACGACCCCGAGGACGCCGAGATGGCTCCCGGTCACGTCTGGACGATCGAGCCCGGGATCTACACCGAGACCGATGGCTACCGCCACTCCGACACGATCGCCATCACCGACGACGGCATCGAGTGGGTGACGTACTTCCCGCGAGACCTCGAGTCGAACATCATCGATCTCGAGTAGGGGCGTTTTTGTCGGTGTGCTCGGGAGGCCGCTTTTCGTCGTTACCGGTCCTCACTGAAACGTCATTTTTGTCCGAGCACTCCAAGAATGTCCGCTGACTCGAGTCTCACACGGCCTCCTGTCCGTCATCACCGGTCCAACCGCGACTCCTCCGTAGTTGCAGAAACCGTATCAATCGTCTCGCAGCGGTGACGGCAGATCCTGGTACTCGTCGCCCGCACAGAGCTGTCGGTAGACGTGGGTGTAGTCACGATCACGGCCGTCGTGGTCGACGATGGTCTCCTCGGTGACCTGTTCTGTGACCTCGTAAATCTCGATCTGGACCAGTGTCTCGCCGTACTCCTGCTCCCACCGATCACAGTGGTAGTCGGCGAGGTAGGCTGCCACGTCGGTCTGATAACCCCCACGGCGGACGCTGTTCATGTAGAATCGCTCGCGATAGGTACTGTGTTGTTTCTGGAGTTGATTGTACGCCCGGTCGTAGGTCAGCTCCCGATCGTTGTAGGCGTCGACGTACTCGCCGTGCTCGGTGACCGCGGGGAAGACGTAGTAGCGATCCGTCGTCCGCGGTTCGGGGGCGAACACCCCCCAGCCGAGCGGTTGGTCGACCCCGATGGCGGAGGCAGCTGTATTCAGTTCGGCGACCCCGTGGCTCTCGAGTAACGCCTCGTTCATCGCCTTTTCGACGGCCTCCTCGAGGGGCTCATCACCGGTGTCGTCGTGTGTGGCGACGGTGAGACCGGCCTGTGCCCCGAGGACGAGCAACAAAAAGACCATCGTGGCGGCGATGGCCGCAATCGAGACGGCGTACGTCGTCTCCTTCACACGCCGCCAGCCTTCGTGGTCGACCCGGAGGGGTGGGACGCGAGTGGCTGCGGCTTCGAGGCGGCGGGTGGCGATGTCAGCAGCGGATTTCGTGGCGGTCGATCGACGAAGAAGCGACCACACTCGATCCCACACTGGCGTCTGGATGAACAGAATCAGGCCGGCGAGGGCAACGTAGGCGAACGCCCCGATTCTGACGGTGAGCGCGAACGACAGGTGCCCACCCAGATAGAGCGTGAGCAGGCCGAACCGGACCCAGCCGCGGGTGAGCACCAGGAGAAAGCCGAACACCATCATGTAGTACCAGAGGAGGCCACCGACCGCGAGCAGTTCCGGGAAGTGTCGGACCGTATCCCCGAGGAGGTACGTCATCTCGTCGAGTCCGAGGACGAGCGGGGCGGCCTCACCCTGTCGCCAGGTGTCCGAGACGGATTTGATGATCCCGTTGGTGACGTACATGTAGACCATCTGTGCGAGGACGAAGAACGTGGCAATGCTGGCGACGGCCGTCCGCGGGCGTCGCTCGCGGTGGACGGCGTCGATGGAGAAGCGCTCGCCGAGTGGGAGGAAGATCGCCCAGAACGTCAGGAGTCGAAAGAGGGTGTCGGCGTAGCTGAGGACGAACGGGTTGTGGTGGTCGAGTGAGATGATGAAGACGAACGAGACGATCATCGCCAGCCGAGTTTTGTAGCCCACGAGCAACTGCA
>PUKM01000236.1 GCA_003552325.1 Natrialbaceae archaeon
GAGAGGGCGAAAATAAACCCGAGGAACGGGAGGGTGGCCTCGATACCACGGGTCGCCGCCGCGGGGGCGTGGACGACCGCGAAGATGACACTCGAGACGGCGATAGCACTGAGTGGCGAGAAGACGTCGTACAGTGACTTTTGGACGACGTTTCGGTAGAGCAGTTCCTCGAGTGGGCCGACGATGAGGATTGACGCCGGAATCATGACGAGGACGAGTTCGGGATTGGCGGCGGCTTCCTGTGTCGAGGTGTGTTGGGCGACCTCGACGTTCGTCGCCGAAAAGAGCGCAGAGATGGCGACGTTCGCGGCGAATAAAAAGAGCAGCCCACCGATGATCCATCCGAGGGCACGCCGGGATGGCCAGGTAATATCGAAGAACGAGCGATCGTCACCTCTCGCGAAGACGTAGCCAACGGCAACCCCCGCGGTTGCGAGTGCGAAGCCGAGTTGGCTGACGGCGTTTTCCTGGGTAATATCCGGTTCGCCGACGAGACCGGTGAATCCCTGCAGGAAAGACAGCGCCACAAAGGAGGCCAGTACCCAGGCGACGAGGGCAACGACGGTCAATCGCCCCGTCAAGCCCACCTGGCCGAGCAACTGGCGTGGGGTCACTGCTCGGTAGTCGCCGACGGCAAGGGCCGTCGAGAGTCCGGCAGCGAGAAACCCAAAGAGGACTGCGGAGATGCTCGAGTCGAGTCCGGGGACTGTCGTCGCCCCCGTTATTCCTTGGGTGAGCGCGTATCCGGACAGCAAGACGACCGCCAGGCTCGCGCCTGCCCCAACCAGGGCGAGACGACGCTCGAGGCGACCATACCGACGCCCAGCAAAGACGCCAAAAGCGACCAGGGCGAACGCAAGGGCGGCGATCACTGTCGGGGTGGTGATGCCGTCACGAACCGGGGCGGCAATGGCGACCACGGTGAGCGCCGTCACTCCAAGACCGACGCCAGCGAGGATTCCGTCACCAGCCGACTGACTCATAACAGATTCTTTGTGTCGACAGGCAAAGGCGCTCCGCAATCGACCTGACGCGTCTCACCCTCACCGCTCGATCCGGAGTGTCGTCTTTTCCTCGATAGCGGCGGCCTCTGCAGACTCCTCGGCCCCAAGTTGGCCACGCGTTGCCCGTTTCGCCCACTCGACGGCGGGCTGTGTGAAGGCGTCGACACCGTACAACTCTCCCGCGAGCACGCAGGCAGCCTCCATCCCGTAGAGTAACCCCCCGAGTTCGAACGCGTCGACGCGCTCGAGTTCGATTCGGACGTTCGGTCGGCCGGCCGCTGCCAGGCTGGCCTCGGTGGCTTCGAACTCCGCCTCGAGCAACCCGCCGAGGCTTGCTCCCTCGAGGTGGGCCAGTTCGTCGATGCCAGCCATGGGGATCGGATACGCAGGGATCTCTCGCGGCTTGACGAAGGTGACGAGCGTGTTTCTCGGGCCAGCCCGATACAGCTGGAGTTGAGAGTGCTGGTCGGTGACGCCCAGGGCCCTCACAGGGGTCTGGCCAAGCCCGTCTTTCCCGAGGCTCTCGGCCCAGAGTTGGGCGTACCACTCGGCGTACGTCTCGAGTGATTCGGTGTACGGCATCATCGCATTGACGGTCGCGCCGCGGCTATCGAGGGCGTAGGCGACGGCTCCATAGGCGTATGCGGGGCACTCGAACAACGAGCCTGCGAGTGTGTCGGCTTCGGCGGCGGCCCCCTCGAGGATCGCCTCGAGATCGTGGCCACAGATGGCGGCGGCGACGAGACCGACGGCTGAGAGTGCCGAAAACCGACCGGGAACCCCGTCAGGAATCGACACGGCGGGAAGACCGTGCTCCCTGGCCAGCGCGGCCAGTGGCCCGGACTCGCCGGTGGTGACGAGCGTCCGGGTCGTCCAGTCGACGCCCGCAGCTTCGAAGGCCTCGCGGACCACGAGAAAGTTCGCTAGCGTCTCTGCAGTCGTTCCCGACCGGGAGACGACGTTGATCGCGGCGGACTCGAGCGAGAGTGACTCGAGGGTCGCACGGATCCAGGCCGGGTCGACGTTGTCGAGGAAATAGGTCTCGACGCCAGTGTCTCGCGACCGGAGCGCATCGGTGATCGTCGCCGCACCGAGGGCACTGCCACCGATTCCGACGGTGATGAGTGTCTCGACGTCACCGAGGGCGGTTGTGGCCGCCCGAATCTCGTCAGGGTCCGTTTCGTCCGGGAGGTTCAGGGCGGCGTAGCCGTGTTCTCGCTCTGCCCGGCCCGTCTGTATCCGTTCGTGTGCACTCCCAACGCGCTCGTCCAGCCGCTCGAGGGCCGTTCTCGACACACCGGGTGTCGCGACCGATGCCAGCGCGTTTCCGATATCAACGTCCATACGTCAGAGGCTTCGGGAAGGGCTAAAGGCGTTGTGCCACCGGTCGGCGATCTCACCCCCTCCTACTCGCGTCTTTCCAACCAGTGGATCGTGTCGCTTATTCACCCAGCATCCGTAGCTCGAGCAATGAGCAATCCGGGCGAATCGACTGACTCGGTGGCGAGCAGTGACGGAACTGCTGACGTCGCCGACGCCGACCCCGAGGAAAAGACCTACGGCGGGCTCTTCGGGGCCTTTCCCTATGCGTTTCGTCAGAGCGAGTCGTATCTGTTCAAGAGCTACGTCGTCATCGGCGGGTTGTTGACGGCGTTTATCGGGCTGGCGTTTACTCTCTCGGTCATGGTGGTCATCGGGCAGACCGGTTCCTCGGCAACCCTCGACTTCTCACGAGTCTTCGTCGCCTTGATCGGGTTGTTCGTCGTGTTCCCGATGCTCGCGCCGGTCTTGCTCGTCGCCCGACGCCATCGGCGCCGTATCGGCACCGATCCCGTCTACGACGGGCGACTCGCTGCAACGGGCTATCTGTTCGTCTTTTCGCTGTACGTCGGGCTGATCCCGACTGTCGGGGACGAGTATCAGACTGAGGCCGGGGGCCCACTCGGACCGGTCATCGATTTCTTATACGCCCTTCCGGCCGCTGTCGGCATCGCGTTTCCCATTGTCGCCGCGACGGTGATGTACCTCGCCCATCGACGGCTGCGGTGACCGTCCCCGATCCTCGAGCGGAGTCGAAACCGAAAAACGGGTAGCCGACCTGCGCTCTGACATGACTGCCACGACCAGCACCTTTCTCGTGACGCACGTCGACGCCGACAGTGCAGTCGTCCGTGACGTCGACACCGCACAGGTCCACACCCTCACCGATCCTGGAGAGCTTGCGGTCAACGACGTGCTCGAGGCGACGATCGCCCCCGAGCCCCCACTCGAGGTCGCCTGGACGCTCGAGGAGGTGACTGCCCAGCGCCGCATCGATCTCGTCGATAGCGA
>PUKM01000073.1 GCA_003552325.1 Natrialbaceae archaeon
ACCGTCCGGGAAAACGGCCTCATCGCCGTCGCTGGCCCCGTCACGAACGTCGTCCTCGCCGTCGTCTTTCTCCCCGTGTTAGTGTTCGCCGACGCTATCGCGGCTCCCGACCTCGTTATCCAGATCGGCCACATGGGCGTCCTCATCAACCTCTTTCTGGCCGCATTCAACATGATCCCCTTCGGCCCGCTCGACGGGAAGTCCGTCCTCGAGTGGAGCAAGCCCGTCTTCGCCCTGACGTTCGCGACCTGTGTGGGACTACTCGTGGGCTTTATCGGGCTTTTCGGCGTCTTCCCGTTCTAATTTAGCCTTCGTAAACGACCGCCCCGTCGACCATCGTCATCGTCACCTCGATGTCCGCGATACGCGAGGGAGCGTCCCACGGTGATTCCTCGAGCACGACGAGGTCGGCCTTTTTGCCCACCTCGAGCGTACCCACGCGGTCCTCGTCGAAGCCGGCGTAGGCGGCCCCCTGGGTGTACGCGCGCAGGGCCTGCGTCACCGACAGCCGTTGAGCCTCGACGGGGGCGTTCACCGCGTACTCGACTCCCAGCAACGGATCGAGGGGCATACAGTCGGAGCCGAAGGCGAGGGGGACCCCGGCCTCGAGCATCGACCGAAACCGGTTCGATCCGCGCCGACGGGCCTCACCAAGACGCTGATCGTAGAGACCGTCCTCGGCCGCCCACTGCAAGAAGTTGGGTTGCATCGAGGCGACCATCCCCGCCTCGGCCATGCGCTCGAGGTGGCCGTCGGTAGCGAGTTCGGCGTGTTCGACGCGGTGGCGTTTCTGGTCCGCGTTCGACGTTTCCTCGAACGCCGCCACCGTCTCCTCGACGGCTTCGTCGCCGATGGCGTGGACGGTGAGCTGATAGTCGCCAGCATCGGTCGCACGGCTCGCGATGGCCTCGAGTTCGTCTGGGTCGACGACCCACTGGCCGCGGCCCGCATCACCACGGTCGGCCGCTGGCTCGGGCAAATCGGCGTAGGGCTCGAACAACTTTGCGGTTCGGCCACCGAAACTCCCATCCGTGAAGGACTTTATCGCCCCCACGCGAACGAACTCACTCCCGCCGTTGGTGACGAGGCCGGCATCGATGGCGCTCTCGAGGTGGTCACTCCAGTAGTCCAGTCGGACTCGACAGGTGAGTTCGCCAGCCTGCTCGAGGTCGCGGTACACCCGCGGGGCGTGGGAGTCCCTGACCTTGTCGTGGACGCCGGTCACGCCAAGGGCGTTCGCGTACTCGAGGGCGGCAGTGACGAGATCGCGGGTTTCGTCGTAGTCGGCTTCGGTGGCATCCCAGACGGCTTCCGTGGCTTCCTCGACGACGACGCCCGTGGGTTCGCCCCCCTCGCGTTCGACGTCGTGGTCGGGCATCGCACTCGACAGTCGCTCGAGGGCGACGCTGTTGAGCGATGCGGTGTGCATATCGACGCGCATGGCGACGACGGGGCGATCCTCGCTGACGGCGTCGAGGTCGTCGGCACGGAGGTAGCGGTTTTCGGGCCACTCGCTCTCGTCGTAGCCAAAGCCGAGGAGCCACTCGCGGTCGGGGTTTCGGTCGCCCTCAGCGGCGAGGGTATCGATCGCCGCCTCGAGTGTGTCGACGCTCGAGAGGTCCGCGTGGACGAGGTACTGCCCGAGGTGCTCCATGTGCGTGTGGGCGTCGATGAAGCCGGGCAGGACGACCCCGCCATCGCAGTCAATCACCGTGGTTTCGACACCCTCGAGGAACTCGATTTCGTACTGGCGGTCCACCCTGACGATTTCGCCGTTGCGGATGGCGAGGGCCTCCTCGGGCGTCGGTTCCTCGGCGGGGGCTGGTGCAGCCGGCGAGCCCTCGGCGAGGGGGTACACGCGAGCGTTCACGAGAATCGTATCGGCGGCGTCGGTCATTGGCCGAGTAGGCGCGGGGCATCCTCAAAACGGTTGGGGAACCGGCGTGGGGAACGTCGGAACGGATATTACCTTGGGCATCGGACATGTCAGTATGCTCTCCTCCGAAAACCGCGCGATCCTCGGAAGCGCACTCGTCCTCAGCGCGCTCTTTTTCCTCGAGTTGTGGGCGGGGTTCGGGATCCTCGAGCAGCCGCTGCTCGCGTTCGTCCTGTTTCCGGGTCTCGCTATCGTGTTCCCGCAACTATACCTTGCCCTGACTGATGGTAACGACATCACCCCTCGCACGAGAGTCCGATTCGCGGCCATCGTGGCACTCATCTTCGCCCTGCCGTACGCCGGTCGTGGATCCTGGCAGGAGCTGCTCGTCTTCGCCCTCGGGACCGGCGCGTTTCTGACCCTCCTGAGTGTTGAGTTCTATGCCGGCTATCAGTCCACGCAATCGAGCCCCAGCTAATCTTCCGTCCAGTACATCAGGTTCTCCTTTTCGGTGCCACAGTCAGGACAGGTCTCGGGAAGTCCGCCCTCGAGGTCACCCATCTCGCCACACTCGAGACACCGCCACATCAACTCCGCCTCGCCGAACGACTGGCCCGCTCGAGCATGTTCGACGCTCAATGCCTCGACGCCCTCGCGGGTCGTCACGAAAAAGCCGCTCGAGTCGAAGCCCCGGACGGTGCCGAGTTTGGCCCCGTCTTCGTCGTACACTGGCTGTCCGAACTGGATCTCGTGGACGTCCTCGACGGCTGCCTCCTCGCCCGTACTCGCTGGTCGTTCTCCCATAGCAGGCGTCCCACGAGGAGTGCTTTAAAACTACGACGCACCCCAGGGCCGGGAGTCAGTCAGCGCGCTTGCGCTGGCTGACGACACGGGGAAGGGCAGGCCGTCCACCAGAACAGTCACCGCGAGCAACGCGAGCGGCTTTTGCTCGAGATTTTTTCGCGAGCGGTGAGCGAACGCGAACCCGAGCGAAAAAAGGTCGCCTCACATGAAGTCGGCAATCCCGCTCTGTTTGTTCTTGTCGTTCTCGAAAATGCTCTCGAGGGCCAACTCGAGTACCTCGAGGCGCTGTTTCGTGTAATCCCGGCAGCCGTACTCCTCGGCGACGTCGATCGCCGTTTGCATGTACTTGTTCACCGAGCCCTTGTGTACGGTCAGGTTCACACGGCCACCACACTCCCGACACACTTCCGTCAGCGGCATCCGTCGGAACTTCTCTCCGCAGTCGAGACACCGGGTTTCCTGGCGCGAAAAGGCCCGCAGGTTCCCGATCAGGTCGGGCAGGAAGTGGTACTCGATCACCCGCTCGGCCACGTCCGTCTCGTCCACCGCCTCGAGCTTTCGCGCCAACTCGAGTTGGGCGTCCATCTTGTCCATCATCGACCCGAGCGTCTTGTACG
>PUKM01000202.1 GCA_003552325.1 Natrialbaceae archaeon
CCAGTGCGGTCACCATCGCGCCGCCCGACGCCGTGCCAGTCGTACGCAGACAGCCGTGACTCGAGGGCGTCGAACTGGTGGGGGAGCGCTTCCTGGACCGCGAGAATATCCGGGCCGACGTCTCGAATCCGCTCGAGGACGTGGGGACACCGATCTGCCCACGGCTGTTCTCGTGGGCACCTGTTCTCCCCAGCTGCGTACCGGATGTTGTACGTACAGGCCCGTATGGTGGTCTCCCCTTCTTCTGGCGGCTGGCTCATCTCGCGGCGATGGCACAGATGTCTTCCCAGCGTCCGCGTTCTTCGAGCGTCCGCTGTAACTCCTCGGCGTACTCCGCAGTGAGGGCCTCGGCTGCCTCACGTTCTTCGTCGTAGGACCCACCCCCGCCCATGCCGAGTGCCCCTTTGATGGAAGAGAGCAAGCCACCCCCTGTCGACCTACCCTCACCCGGTGCTCCGCCCATCGCGCCAACCTGTGAGCGGACGTTCTCGAGCTCAGGAAGGATCTGTTCGACCTTCTCGGTGTTGGCAACGAGGCGAGCTCGCTCTGTGTTTTCGGGGTGCTCGATTTCGAACTCCGTCGCGGTCATAATCAGGCTCCACTCCTGGCTCGTAAACCGCGAACTCTGGACGCGCGTGCCGAACTCGCGGTCGACGGTCATCCGCTCGCTCACGATTCGGTCGGTCCACTCAGATCCCATGGGCGAATATCGGTGAGGGTGCGTATCAGCGTTTCTCTCTCGAACAGCCGAATCAGGGCTCGATGACGGCACGGCCCTCGATCTCGCCGTGCTCGAGGCGTTCGGCCACGGTGTTCACCTCGTCGAGGCTGTAGTGGTCCGTATGCAAGGTCACATCGCCGCGGTCGACCAGGGCGACCAGTTCCTGTAACTCGGTGTACTGGCCGACGAGCGTCCCGCGGAAGGCGAACTCGCCGTTGACCAGCGCCTGTGCGGGCTCGGTGATCATCCCACCGTAGCCGATGATGTGGTGGTCGCCACCGGCTGCGGTGATATCCGGGGCGAGCGCCGTCGTCTCGTCTCGACCGACGAAATCGAGGACCTGCTGGGCACCGACCTCGTCGGTAATCGATGCAATTGCGTCTGCGACGTCTTCGTCACTCGAGTCGACGGTCTCGTCGGCTCCGAGATCGGCGGCGAGCTCGAGGGCTTCCTGTTTCAGGTCGACGGCGACGATCGTCGCGGCCGACATCGCTTGCAGACACTGCAGACCGATGTGACCGAGGCCACCGATTCCGATGACGACGGCCGTATCACCCGGATTCAACTCGGCAACGGCCTTTTTTGCGGCGTGGTATGCGGTAATCCCGGCGTCTGCATGGGGAGCGATCTCGGTTGGATCGACGCCCGCAGGGAGTGGGATGGTTGCTCGATCCGAGGTGTGGAGATACTCGGCAAAGCCGCCGTCGGTCGTGAGGCCGTTGAACACCGAGTGCTCACAGTACATGTCCTCGCCGAGGCGGCAGGGGCGACAGACACCACAGGTCTGGACGGGATGACAGATGACGGGATCACCGACGTCGACGGTGTCGACGAGGTCGCCGACTTCCCTGACGATCCCGGCGTTTTCGTGTCCGAGTGTCATCGGCAGGGTCTGGTCGACGTACTCCGTCCACATCCCCTCGATGATGTGATTGTCCGTTTGACACCAGCCCGCACCGGTGACTTCGACGATGACGTCCGTCGGCTCCGAAACCGTTGGCTCGTCGACGTCGTCGATCTGCAATGCCTGATCCATCTCCTCGGTGTACTCGTGGAGGCGTGCAGCTTCCATGGCCCACGCTACCACAACCCATGTGATAAGCGTATGGTCGGCCTCAGAAGCGTCTAGGCCACGGCCGTCAGTACAATATGCCCCCGAGGACGCCTTGTTCGTCGGGACTCACGAGGACGGGGTATCCCGCTTCACTTGGAACTCCCACGGTCAACACCTCCGATTTAAACCCCGCCACCCGGACGCTCCCGAGGTCCGTTCCACAGAGGACCCGGCGTCCCTCGAGGTCGGCGGCGTCGTAGTGATAGTCGAGTTGGCCCGCCGATTGGACCAGTGACTCCTCCCCGAGGTCGATCCAGAGCTTCGTCATATGTGGTTTTCGTGCTTCGGGGAACGCCTCTGCACGAACGATTTCGCCCACGCGAATCGTGTTCTCGAACGGTGTGTCCATATCCCGAGGGCGCACTCGAGGGCCATAGTTCTCCGGTTCAGTCGGTCCAGTCTACGGCCGGATTGACGGCTCCGGGACCCTGGCCGACGTCGGCATACTCACGGATGGCCTGATGGACGAACGAGAGCGCGCCCTTGAGTGCCGTCTCGAGGTCGTCGCCGGTTGCCAGGCGGGCGGCGATTGCCGCAGACAGGGTACAGCCGGTGCCGTGGGTTGCCCTGGTTTCGATCCGTGGTTGGGTGAACACCCGCGTTCCCGCGTGGGTCACGAGGACGTCGTGGACGTCCGTCCCGGGAAGGTGGCCACCGGTAATCAGCGCCGCGTCGACGCCCTGCTCGAGCAGTCGGTCACCTGCCCGCTTCGCTGTCTCGACGTCCCGGATGTCGAGGCCCGTCAGGACTGTCGCCTCATCACAGTTTGGCGTCACCAGTGTCGCCACCTCGAGCAGCCGGCCGTAGGCAGACTCGGCGCGTTCGTCGAGTAACCGATCGCCCGAGGTAGCGACCATTACGGGATCGACGATCAGTGGGACTTCGAGCCCTCGAGCGTGGTCGGCCACCAGGTCGATCACGTCGGCGGTCGCGAGCATCCCGGTTTTGACCGCCCGAACGTCGAAATCCTCGGTTATCGCGTGAATCTGGGCATCGATTTCCTCGAGGGGGAGCACCGTGCTCGACTGGACGCCCCGGGTATGTTGGGCGGTCACCGCGGTTATCGCCGTGGTTCCGAACACGCCGTGGGCGGTCATCGTCCTAAGGTCAGCCTGGATGCCGGCGCCGCCACCGGAGTCACTCCCGGCGATGGTGAGGGCGACCGGTGGTCGGACTGGTGTCGGTTCGTACTGTGACATACCAGTATTCTCGAGTGGTATGGGTTAGTAATTACGACTGGGAAACGTCGTCGACGGAATCCCGTGACACGCCGTTAACGGGGATCGAAATCGTCTCGGCGAACCCTCACGTCTACGTCGACTCCTCACCCTCGAGCAGCCGCGCGTATGCCTCCCACGATGGGTCGCTATCGGGGTGGGTGAGCGGCTCTCCGTCGACGGTCACCGCCGCCCCGTCTCCGCGGTCGATGACAGTGCCAATGTCGGCAACGGTCGTGCCCCGATCCTCGAGCGCTCGGCGGACGCCTTCGACCGCCTCGGGTGAGACGGCGATGACGAGCGAACCACAACTGGTCGCCGCCCAGGGGTCGATCTCGAGTGCGGTACAGACGGCGTCCACAGCGTCAGAAATCGGGACGGCTTCACGCTCGATTTCGAACCGAACGCCGGCCCCCGTTGCCATCTCGTTGAGTGCCCCGGCCAGCCCGCCTTCGGTGACGTCGTGCATCGCGTGGACTTCACCACCTCCTGTGGCGGCGGCCATGAGCGCATCTCGGACGCAATAGACCTCGTCCAGATGGCGTTGGGCGTCCTCGAGCGTCGAGCCGCTGACGCCGACGCGGTCGCCGAAGATCGTACTCAGGAGGCCGACCGCTTCGACGCCTGGCCCTGTTGTGAGTAACAGTCGATCACCCGGGCGGGCTCCGTCCGGACGAACGAGATCCTGGTGGTCGCCGACCCCGAGGACGGTGGCACTGCCGATCCAGGAGTACGAACAGCCGGCATATCGAGCCGTGTGTCCAGTGGTGATGGCCACCCCCAGATCCGCACACTCCTCGTGGATAACGTCCCAGATGGTCCCAAACTGGTCGTCGGTCATCGACGGCGGGAGGGTAAAACAGATTGAGAGGTGGGAGGGGGCGAGGCCGCTGACGGCCACGTCAGCGAGGATAAGATCGAGGGCAAATCTGGCTGTTCGCTCGAAGCCGAGTTCCGGAAGGATCGAAAGCGGGTCCGTCGCGATTGCGACAGCCTGCCCCCCGACCTCGAGGACGCCGAAGTCGACGCCGTGGGTGGGGCCAAGGAGGACGTCGTCACGGCCGGCACCGAGTTTGGGAGCGATCTGTGTCTCGAAGAAGGTCCGATCGATTTTCCCGAGTGCTGGTGTCCCTTCGTGGGCCGTGTCGTCAGTCGGTGGCTCACCCATACTCGAGCGTTGGCTCGGCCGGCGCTTATCACTGCGGGTTCGAAACGAACGACCCCGCCTAGATGTAGTCGATCGACTGTGGCAACTCGAGTTTCATGCCCTTGCGCTCACGGATCTCCATGATGGTTTCGCGCTGGAGGGAGTCGGACATGACCTCGAAGCCGGCGTTCTCGGTGTTCCAGGCCGCACGGCCTTCGGTCGCACTCCGGATGTCACTCGAGAAGCCGATCATCTCTTCGACGGGGGCGATCCCTTCGACGACCATGAGGTCACCCTCCTGGTACATGTCGTCGACGCGGCCACGTCGGCCCTGAATCTCGCCCGAGGCGGCACCCATGTGATCGTTCGGTACGTCGATACGGACGTCCTGCATCGGCTCCATGAGCTTGACCTGGGCGTCGATCAGCGACCGGTGGACGGCCTCACGCGTCGCCGGGATGACCTGTGCCGGGCCACGGTGGATCGTGTCCTCGTGGAGTTTGGCGTCGTGCAGACGGACGAGCGTGCCCTGGACGGGCTCGTTCGCGAGTGGGCCGTTATCGAGCGCTTCCTCGAGCCCCTCGATGAACAGCTCCATCGTCTCGTTCAGGTGCTGGATCCCTTTCGTCTGGTCGAGCAGGATGTTCGTCCCGTGCATGTGCTCGACGATCTGGGCATCGTCTTTGTCCATGCCGGCTTCCATCAGCGCCTCACGGCGCTCGAGTTCGGGCATGTCCATCGAGGCCTCACCGAGCTGGATCGTTTCGACGATCTCCTCCGAAAGTGGCTCAGCGGAGATGTAAAAGCGGTTGTGACGGTTCGGTGAGATCCCTTCGACGGTGTCGGACTCGCGCTGGACGGCCTCACGGTAGACGACGATCGGCTCACCAGTGTTGACGGGGATGCCGTTGTTGGCTTCCATCCGCTGGGTGATGACCTCGAGGTGGAGTTCACCCTGCCCCGAGATCAGGTGCTCACCAGTGTCCTCGTTGATGTCGATCTGGATCGTGGGGTCTTCCTTGGAGAACTGCCGAAGTGCTTCGATGAGCTTTGGCAGGTCGTCCATCGTCTTCGCCTCGACGCTTTTCGTGATGACGGGCTCGGAGATGTGCTCGATGGACTCGAACGGCGTCATCTCGATGTTCGAGACGGTGGAGCCGGCAATGGCATCACGCAGGCCGGTGACGGCGGCGATGTTTCCGGCAGGAACACGTTCGACTTCCTCGCGTTCCCCACCCATGTAGATGCCGACGCTCTGGACGCGGTTTTTGCCCGCGACACCGGAGACGTACAGTTCCTGGCCTTTCTCGAGGCTGCCCGAGAAGACACGACCGGAGGCGATTTCGCCGGCGTGTGGGTCCATCGAAATGTCGGTGACCATCAGGACGACTTCGCCGTCTTCGTCGACGAGACGCATCGACTCGGCGAGTTCGGACTCGGCGTCACCACGCCAGATACGGGGGATACGACGGGGCTGTGCATCGACGGGGTTGGGGAAGTGTTCACAGACCATGTCGAGGACGACGTCCGACAGGGGCGTCCGCTCGTGGAGCTCCTGGCGTTTGTCGGCCTGCTCTAAGTCGATGATGTCACCGAAGTCCATGCCGGTCCGCTGCATCGAGGGCATCGAGACACCCCACTTGTACAGGGCTGAACCGAAGCCGACGGTCCCGTTTTCGACGGAGACCGTCCAGTCGTCGACGTCGTCCATGTCCTCGGTCATCCCGCGGATCAGTTCGTTGACGTCCTTGATGACTTTGAGGAGGCGCTCTTGCATCTCCTGTGGCCCCTCCTGCAGTTCGGAGATGAGACGGTCGACTTTGTTGATGAACAGTGCCGGTTTGACGCCCTCGCGGAGGGCCTGGCGGAGCACCGTTTCGGTCTGTGGCATCGCGCCTTCGACGGCGTCGACCACCACGAGCGCACCGTCGACAGCACGCATCGCACGCGTGACGTCGCCACCGAAGTCGACGTGACCGGGCGTGTCGATCAGGTTGATCAGGTGGTTCGTGTCATCGTATTCGTGGGTCATCGACACGTTTGCGGCGTCGATGGTGATCCCACGCTCCTGTTCGTCTTCTTCGGTGTCCATCGCGAGTTGCTGACCTGCCGTGTCGTCGGAGATCATGCCCGCACCCGCGAGGAGATTGTCAGAAAGCGTCGTTTTCCCGTGGTCAACGTGAGCGGCGATGGCGATGTTCCGGATATTCTCCGGCTCGTCCATCAGCCGTTCACACTCTTGGACGATCTTCTTGCGTCGGCCCATATACCACCTTGTACCGCCAGCGGGGTCAAAAGGGTGCTGTTTCGTCGCCGCTCTATTCGTGGTTGTGACCGTTTTGCGTGCTGGAAACTCCCTTTTGAGCGAGTGAATAGCATGCACGAACCTCACCGAGGGCGGGCGTAAAAGCCATACCCTCAGGGACCATGATACAATTACGCATGGACCTCCAGGTACAGGGAACCGGACCGAGCGCGCCGCTTCTCAGCGCTCGAGACCTCTTCGAAACCGAACGCGATCTGCAGTTACCCGTCTACGTGCGGTTACGCGAGGACCCCGACGTCCGAACGTGGGCCGCCCACTACGAGGACCATCACGTCCTCAACATATCAAAGCAGGCGGCAAATTCCGTGATGGCCCGTGAACTCGCCCTCCACGAGTTCGCCCACATGGCACGATACGAGGAAGCCCATCCCTCACACACCCAATCGATGGCCGAGGTCCTCTATCTCGCTCTCAGCGGCCGCCAGGTCGAACGCCACCGACTGGCACACTGCTACCAGATCGCCAACCACATGAAAGACATCTATGCCGACGATATCACGCTCACTGTCGGCCCCGGGCAAAAACTCCTGGCGTTCCTCGAGTCCTCGCTCGCGGCGTCCCTTCGTGATCGTCCGGGACAGCCACCATCAGTTACCGCAGCTGAGCACGTTCCACAGGGAAGCGATCCGTCGATCACGGCCGTCAACGCTGCCTTTGCCCTTGCCCTCGGGGAGCGTCACGACTTACTCGAGGCCGACCACCAACTGTACGACCTGGCACGAACGGCGGCCGCCGATGCTCCCGGTATCGATTTTGACACGTTCTGCAGTCAGTTTCGCGAACTCGCCCACGACCCAGATCCGAGTAGCTACCGACAGCAACTCGTCGACACGACCCGTTCGTACGTCGTGGCGACCGCTCGAGCGGCTGATTGAACTCGGCTCGGACGGCCGTGTAAATTTTTCCCGACCGTATCCGACACGATAAAGCCTCCAGAGATCCCAGTCTCAGTGAATGCACCGTAGTGACGGCGGCGCACCCGAGGAGCAGACAGAAGCCACCGCCTTCGCAACAGCGCTCTCGCAACTCAAATCACGGGGTGGGTGTGTCCTCGTTGCCGGTTCGGTATCAGATGACCGTCGCCGACGGCTCTCCCGGAAACTGTTTGGGACGGCCGACTCACGGATGCGGTTGCTCGTCTCGACGACAGGCACCTGGGAGCAGCCACCACTGTTTCAGGACTCGAGCAGTGCACATCTGCAGTACATCCGATACCAACAGCTTCATCGAAGCACTGTCGGCACCCAGCAACCGGCTGCCGAGGGTCCCACTCCCGCAACGGGGGCGGAGGCGACAGAACCGACGCCCATCGTGGCCGATGAGCTCGGTGAACTCGGAATCGCGCTCTCGGAAGCCCTCACCGCTCTCGAGGACACAGCGACCAGCGACGGAGGCCACCTCGAGGCGGGAACCGTCAGGGTCGGAATCGACTCACTCGTTCCGCTCCTCGAGAGTGCCGGTCAGGAACCGGTGTTTCAATTTCTCCACCTGATTGGACGACGGACGGCTGACCTGGGTGGGCTGTGTCACGCGCATCTCCCGGTGACCCATACGGATCCACTCGTCTCCATCTTCGCGACCGTCTGTGATCTCTTGATCGAGTGTCGAAACAGAAACGGCATCGCCGAGGAGCGATGGACGCTAACCGACGGCGGTCACTGCACTGGTTGGATTCCCCAGTCATGACCTGGTTGGGTATCGACCCGTGGTTCACCGCTTCCTGCGAGCGATGAAGCCGCTGTTTACCCGACGGATGACGGCCTCGAGATCGTCGATCAGATCGAGCGCCGCCGATATTTGCTTGGCACGTCGACGCCGGTGACGCTGATGGCGCGGTCAACTGACACCCTCCCGTTTCCAGTCGACGCCGCCGTCGAGATCACGACTAACGGCATTACATCGCACTCCGTTCACCACACACTACTCGCCCAGCAACCGCCTGAGCGTCCGGCCGTATTCCTCTCGAGAAAATGCAGCCCGTAACTCGTCTGCCCGCCTTTGACATACTTCTAACTCTGCCGTGACGACTTCGTACCGGTCTTCGACAGCAATCCCCGCTTCTCGCTCGTTCTCGAGCAATGCACGCTCGGTTGCCAGTTGAAAGTACTCCTTCATTGTCTTCTCGTAAGCCGTTTGTATGCACAACTGTTCGACGGCGGTAGCGAGAGCGGCTCCTTGGAGTGGCGTCACCAGATACTCATCAGCACCCCGACCGATCGGATCGTCCGCTGGGACGTCACCTGTTAGGACGAGTACACGGGCCTCCGGGAGACGATGTCGGACCACGTCAATTACGCCGCGGGCATCGGGTGTCTCGAGTTCCCAATCGAGGATCACGACCTCGTCGTCACACTCGAGTTGCTCGAGTACTGACTGTCCGTCCGTCATCACCCGAACGTCGAACGACTGTTGAAACGTGTCGAACTCTGTAATCACTGACTCGGGTGCGGGATGAACGACACACACCTGCACTGACTCCCACGACAACACAGTTCATTGTTTTCCGTTGGAAGTATGATACTGTCGGTTGCCCTGCTGTCGAAAAGTGAGATCGGGAACGGTTATCTCGCGGCTGCTGCGACGCGTTCTTTTTCTTCTTTCTGACTGACCGCGTGGGTCTGGACATCGTAGTCTGCCGCCCCAATAAGCTGGCTTGCGAGGGCTTCAGCGGCAGGCGTTGGACTCTTGAAGGAGGCGCTGTGGGCACCTTCGGCGATGAATTTCAATGCCTGATCGACACGGCGTTGTGGAGCGACGTCGACGGCTTTAGGAACCGAAATACCACCGTACTTGAGACGGACGGTCTCCTCGCGAGGCGCCGCGTTCTCGACGGCCGTCACGAGCACCTGGACCGGGTTCTCCTCCGTCCGGTCGTGGATGATCTCGAACGCGTCTCGGACGATTTTGAGGGTTTGCTGTTTCTTGCCGGTGTTCTCTTCGGTCTGCATCAGACGGTTGGTGAGGCGTTCGACGACCGAGAGTTCGGACTTCCGGAACTGCTTGCTCGCGTGGCGACCTGCCGTGTGAGCGATCGGTGTCACCGAGAGGTAGCGTTCGGTCGACGGATCGTTGTAGACGATGTCGTCGACGTCCCAGGTGCCAAAGAGTTTCGCAGAGACGTCTGCGCCGCCAGCAGGGGCTTCGGGTTCAGGGGCTTCGTTCTCGCTCATGTTATCGCACCGGTTTCTCTGCGTTTCCGCGGACCAGTTCGAGGAGTGCTACGCCGTTGACCTTATCAACTTTGTAGTTGACACCGGAGAGGTCACCCATCGCACGACCCTTGGCGCCACCGATACCGGCGATGGTCACTTCGTCGTGTTCGTCGATGAACGAGATGGCACCGTCACCGGGACAGAACGCGGTGACCTGTTTGCCGTTTTTGATCAGCTGGACTCGGACGCACTTTCGGATCGCCGAGTTCGGCTGTTTTGCCTCGATGCCAACTTTTTCCAGGACGATACCGCGGGCCTGTGGTGCTCCCTCGAGGGGGTCGGATTTCTCGCGCAGGCCGCGTGCTCGGCGCGCGTAGTCGGAGTCGGACCACCGCTGGTTCTGGCGGTCCTTTTTGAGCTTACGCGCGGCGTATTTGCCGTTTGCCATGCATTTCGGTATCCGACGGAGACACTTAAACGTCGCCTTTTGCAACGGGAGAAACGCCACGAGAGCGCTTAATCGAGCCCGCTCGAGGAATCTGAGGGCGTTTCATCGGATTCAAAGCCTGCTCGAGGCGTCTCTGTTGGAGACAGAGTAGTTTTCCCGGGCGGGCACTGCTCTGCGACGAACCCCGACGGCGATGGCGAGTGCACTCAGTGCGAGCACGATACCGAATCCGGGGATTTCGTCAGCGTCGTCTTCACCTGTCCCACCCTCTTCAGCACCTTCGGCGTCGTCAGCGCCTTCGTCGTCCTCAGCACCTTCGGCGTCGTCAGTATCTGCAGCGTCGTCTGTGGTGTCATCGTCGTCGACCCCCTCGGCATCGGCGTCGTCTTCGACATCGTCCGTGGCCGCCTGGTCGCTCGGGGTGTGGTAGACGTCGAAATCGATGACTGTCTCCGCACCGGCGTTCTCGAGTTCGACCGTGTAGGTTCCATCGCTGTCAACACCGGGAAGTTCGACATACGTGAAGCCGGGATCCTCGATCCTCTCGCCAACCTCGTTCTGCTCCGGATCCAACACAGTGAGATCGATCTCCTCACCGGTATCGTAGAACGTCGCGACCCCGAAGAGGTCGTCTTCGGTGAGTTCGATCTCGTAACTGTGTGTTCCCTCCTCGACGGTGACCGCCGAGTAGAGACCGTCCTCGAGGGTATCGGGGATCGTGTCTCCGTCGTGTCGTTCGTCCGCTGGTGGTGTGTCGCCGGGAACCTCTCGATACACCTCGAGCCCAACTGTCGCCTCGTCCGTCCCCTGGTTCTCAATGACTACTTCGTGGTCACCCCCCTCCTCGACCGGTGGAACACCGATTTCGACGAAACTGTCATCGACGAACTCATCACCGGCCGTGGCTCCGTCCGGGTCGAGGACGGTCATCGAAATATCGTCCGCTGGATCGAAGGCGGCACCGACGAGGAGTTGCTCGCCATCGACGAGGTCTGCGGTGTACGTGACTGACTCGCCACCCTCGAGTTCCGTCTCGTAGGCCCCCGACTCGAGTGGGTCGGGCACCCCTTCTGGCGCAGGGTCCGTCCCATCGGGTTCTATCGTGACGACCTCGACGTCAACTGTCGTTGCCTCGTCGTTGCTTTCGATACTGACCGTGTACGTCCCCTCGGCAGCGGCTTCGGGGAGTTGTGTGGTTGTCGCGTCTCCCAGATTCTCCGAGTCACCGACGTCTTGTCCATCAGGGTCGAGTATCCGAACGTCGATATCGTGTCCGTCGTCGTGGAACACGCCCGCCACGTACATCTCGCCCTGATTCAGTTCGACATCGTACTCGGACGTCTCGCCAGCTTCGAGATCAACATCGGGGTAAAAGCCATCCTCGAGCGGCTCAGGAAGGGGATCAGCACTCGTCGCCGTGGCTGTGGCTGCCCCTCCAAGCCCTATGGAAACGATCAGGAGAGTAACAACCACGACTCCAACCACCAACACGGCTTCGCCCCAGTGCCTTTCCGCACGCTGTGTCTGCTCTCGTGTCCACATTCAGTTTCGCCCGACACTCTCGAGGCAGGACACTTTTGTGTTTTGTCCGAGCGATCGTGACGCGATCAGGAGAGCTGAATATCGTCGATGTCGAAGTGACGTCCAGCCAGTCGCCGAGCGATATCGATTCGCTCACCGTCGGTCCCGATCGCCGCCCCACGATCGCCGGCTGGTACTTCGACGTAGGCCACCGTATCGTCGTTTTCGCTGATGGTCACGTTGTACACCGTAGCGGGAGCGAGCGCGTTCGCGACGAACGTTTCCGGCGTCTCTGCTCCTTCGACCACCTGCACTGTCAGTCCAGCCTGCGCTTCGAACCGCTTGACGTGTTGGCCACCGGCACCGATAGCGGCGCCGAGAGAGCCAGGGGGAACGACGAGCACGAGTTTCTCCTCGAGGACGAGACAATCTCGTGCCGATACCCCAGAAATCGTCTCGAATCGGGCGATGTACTGACGGGCGTCGTCCTCGAGGATAATGGTCATCGGCTTAGTCTGCCTTGTTCGGTGCCGACCCCATCCGCAGGCTGACGTCGCCGGTCCCGAGCTTGATCGGTTTGCCGACGATGACGTTTTCGGTGACGCCGTCAAGTTCGTCGATTTCGCCGTGGATGGCGGCGTTGAGGAGGTGGTTGACCGTCACCTCGAACGCTGCACGCGCGAGTACGGAGTCTTTCGAGCCCGAAATGCCGTGACGGCCGATCGACTCGATCGTCCCTTCGTTGGTCATCATGTCGGCGACGAGCATCAGGTGGCGGACGTTCACGTCGTCGAGGCCCTGTTCTTCGAGCGTGTTGTTCGTCTCCTCGATGATCGCTTCGCGGGCGGCCTCGATGCCGAGGTTCCGGTGGATCTCGTGGATATTGTTACAGGTCGTGCGCGAGGCGTCGACTCCCTCGATAGTCAGGACGTCGCCGAAGGCCGACCCCTCGGTGTAAAGGACGAACTCTTCGCTTCCATCGTCCATCTCCTCTCTGCGGATGACGACCCTCGAGATGTCTTCGATACCCTTGAACGTGATCTCACGGAGTTCTTCGACCAGTTGCAAGAGATCACGGTAAGACGGCTCTTCCGGACCGAATTCGACCGTCGAGCCTTGCTGGACGGCTTCGACGCCGAGACTGTCCTGGATGATCTCTGCAACCTCTTCGGCCGTGATCATCCGCTCTTCGAGCGTCTCCTCGTTGAGGGCGATTTGGACACGCATGTCGGCGACGTTCGTCGACACGTCACCGAGGGCCAAGATTTTCGAGGCTTCGATCTTCCAGACGACCTCGTGTGCCTTCTCACGCTCGGTGGCGTACTCGCCCTCGAGGTGGACGGTCATCATCGGCGTGTCGGGTGTCTTTCGAGCGTCGACCAGTTCGATCAGCCGTGGCAGACCCTGGGTCACGTCGATCTCGGCGACCCCCGCATAGTGGAACGTGTTCATCGTCAGCTGCGTTCCCGGCTCACCGATCGACTGGGCGCTGACGGTGCCGACGGGGTCGAGTGGATCGACTCGGGTCTCGACGTACTCGGTTTCGACGGCCGTGACGATATCCTGTGCTTGCTCGGCGCTCACACCCTCACGCTCCTCGAGCGTCTCGTAGATTCGACTTTTGAGTCGTCGCGGCAGTTCACTGTCCTCGACGATGACGATCAGGTCGTCGTCGACGTCGTAGTCCTGGACGAACACCGAGTCCGTCTTAGTCATCGGAGGTCACCTCTTCTCGCCCGCCACTCGACGGCTTCGCGTGTTCGGAGAGGTTGGTCTCGATCCGTTTGCCCTCGAGGAATTCTCGGCGTTCCTCTTCGGAGTGGAACTCCTCGTCGAGGATCCGGTCGGCGATGCCGTCGACGTCGATGTCGTGGTCTTCGTCGTAGGAGACCAACACCGGTGAGGTGCCGTCCTCGCCGAACTCGAACTGCACGATGGTGTCCGAGGTGTCCCGGACAGTGCCGTCGTACTGTGCCTCGAGTTCAGAGAGGGCGTTGATCAGTCGGCGCTGGAGGTAGCCGGATTTCGACGTCCGGACAGCCGTGTCGACCAGCCCTTCGCGGCCACCCATCGCGTGGAAGAAGAACTCCCGCGGACCGAGCCCGACGGTGTAGGAACTCTCGACGAAACCGTGTGCTTCGGCCGAGAGGTCGTTTTTCTGATAGTGGCTCAGCGTGCGGTCCTCGTACCCACGATTGATCCGCTCGCCTCGAACTGCCTGCTGACCGACACAGCCGGCCATCTGGGTCAGGTTAAGCATCGACCCACGCGCCCCGGACTCGGCCATGACGACCGCCGGGTTGTCGCCTTCGAAGTGCTCTTCGGCGATGTTCCCCGCGTTGTCACGAGCGCGCGAGAGCGTCTGCATGATCTTCATCTCGAGCGTTTCGTCAGTCGTCCGACCGGGCAGACTCTCGAGTTCGTCGCGTTTGTACGCCGCAATTAGCTCCTCGACGCGGTCGTAGGCGTCTTCGATCGTTTCGTCGATCCGCTCTTTGGCCTCACTCGGGATGGTCTCGTCGTCGATCCCGATCGAGAACCCGAAGTGCATGATCGCGCGCATCGCGAGCGTCGAAATCTCGTTGATGAACACACGCGCACGGGTGTTCCCGTAATGTTTGGTGATCGCGTCGACGATCTCACCGCCGAACTCACCCACTTCGTCCTCGGCGATGGTTCCCTCGAGCAACTGGCCGTCCTCGATGACGACGTCGTCGCCGACGGTGCCCGTGAACTCGAGGTTGAGATCCGCAGGCAGCAGTTCCGAAAAGACGTCGTGGCCCGTCCAGAACGGTTCGTCCTGGTCGTCGATACCACTTGGCTCCGGCAGTTCGTCGATTCGGGTGGCCCGGAGCAAGTCGAG
>PUKM01000034.1 GCA_003552325.1 Natrialbaceae archaeon
ACAGCAGTTGCTCGAGGGTGACCTCGAAAAGAAAAACGCCGAGAACCGGTTTCCGATCAGGCGAACGTTTTCGAGACGTCGGTGTCCTCGTCGGATTCCGCCTGGACTTTCTCCCAGGCGTGCTGGAAGTCCGATTTGTGGATCTCCGTCCGATCGTCGCGGATGGCGTACATTCCGGCTTCCGTACAGACGGCTTTGACGTCCGCGCCGGAGGCCTCGGTCGTCTCCGCGGCGAGTTCGGCGAAGTCGACGTCGTCGTCGACGTTCATGTTACGGGTGTGGATCTGGAAGATCAGCTCACGTCCTTCTTCGGTCGGTTTCGGCACCTCGATGAGGCGGTCGAACCGGCCGGGGCGGAGAATCGCGCGGTCGAGCATGTCGAACCGGTTGGTGGCGGCGATGATGCGGATGTCTCCACGCTCTTCGAAGCCGTCCATCTCGCTGAGCAGTTGCATCATCGTCCGCTGGACCTCGGCATCACCGGACGTTTTCGACTCGGTTCGTTTGGCGGCGATCGCGTCGATCTCGTCGATGAACAGAACCGCTGGCTCGTGTTCGCGGGCGACGTCGAACAGGTCGCGAACCAGCTTGGCCCCCTCACCGATGAATTTGTGGACCAGTTCCGAGCCGGCCATCTTGATGAAGGTGGCATCGGTCTGGTTGGCGACGGCCTTCGCGAGCATCGTCTTGCCGGTTCCCGGTGGGCCGTACAGCAACACCCCACTCGGTGGATCGATGCCCACTTTCTCGAACATCTCCGGGCTTTTCAGTGGCATCTCGACGGTCTCACGAACCTCCTGCATTTGCTCGTCGAGGCCGCCGATGTCCTCGTAGCTCACGTCGGGGCTCTCGGTCACTTCCATCACCCGGGCGCGCACGTCAGTCTCACTCGAGAGAGATTTAACAATAGAGAGGGAGTTGTTGACGGCAACCCGATCGTCGGGCTCTAAGTCCGCTCGCATCTCCTCGGTGACCTCCGTCAGCGCCTCCTGATTGTTGCCGTGTTGTTTGATGATGACACCATCGTCGGAAATCTCCTGGACGGTGGCAACGAACAACGGCGACTGTTTGAGTTTCTTGTTCTCGTGAGTCAGGCGCTCGAGTTTCTGTTGGTACTTATTGTTCTCGGCGTTTGCGTCGAGGAGCTTATCGCGCATCTCCTCGTTCTGGGATTCGAGCACCTCGAGACGTTCCTCGAGCGCCCGAATTTTGTCCTGTTGAGACGCCCCGTCCTCGTCATACGGAACGTCGACGTCTTCCACAGTGTCGCTCATCACGCTGAGGTAGGGTTGTGGATCATAAGAGGCTTCGGGTACCCTCGATCCACTAAATAATTACCAACAAACATTTTTAGAAACAGAAAATATTATTACTCTGTATTGGGTAGCTAGTGTTACGATGAGCATCTCAGAGCCGTTCAGCCAGGACGAACCCGAGCGGGGAACGTGGGACGATGTCCGTGACTTGCCGCCCAGTGCGAAACTCGTCGCCAAAGTACTCGAGTACAACGACACGATGACCCAACAACAGATCGCCGAGGAGAGCCTCCTGCCGGCTCGAACGGTTAGATATGCCCTGAGTCGCCTCGAGGACGAGCAGGTCGTCGACTCCCGATTTTCCTTTTCGGACGCCAGAAAACGGTTGTACTCCCTCGAGATCGAGGCTTGAGCAGGCTAGTGGTCGTCGACTGGGCTACCTGTCGACGCTGACTGACTCGAGGACGATATCGGTTTTCGGTTTGTCGTTCGCGTCGGTGTCAGCCGCGCCAATGTCGCGCACGACGTCCATACCGTCGGTGACTTCGCCGAACACGGAGTGACGGCCGTCGAGGTGTGGGGTTGCGTCGAGGGTGATGAAAAACTGCGAACCGTTGGTGTTGGGTCCGGCGTTCGCCATCGACAGTGTGCCCGGACCGTCGTGGGTCAGGTCGTCGTGGAACTCGTCGTCGAAGGTGTACCCTGGGCCGCCCCGACCGGTTCCGGTTGGGTCTCCACACTGGATCATGAACCCATCGATGATCCGGTGAAAGAGCACGTCGTCGTACAGCGGTTCGTCGGTGATCCGGTCGCCTGATTCCGGATCAGTCCACTCGCGCTCGCCCGTCGCGAGGCCGATGAAGTTACCCACGGTTCGGGGGGCACGCTCTTCGAACAGTTCGACGGTGATGTCGCCCTCGGTCGTGTGCAGCGTCGCTGTCGGGTTTGCCATACCTCGAGCCACGGCCGGTGGGGTGAAAACACTAGTGGTCTCCGCTCGAGGCCCCAGGCAGGCGTCTCCGGAAACCCGGATCTACATGGGTGTTGGCACCCAACCGACCAACAATGAGCGAACCCGGACACACGAGCACTCGACGCACCCTCACGACACTCCCTTCTGGCGTCCCGATCGAGACGACCGTCCACACCTACGAGGGGGCGACGGATGGGCCGACCCTCTACGTGCAGGCGGCCCAGCACGGGATCGAAGTCAACGGCACCGAAGTCCTCCGGCGGGTTCACGAGCGCCTCCCGCTCGAGGACCTCGCGGGCACGATTATCGCCGTTCCAATCGCCGACCCGCTCACCTTCGATCACGTCTCGTATACGACGCCCCGGGCCATCGACCACGCGAATCCCAACATGAACCGGGTCTGGCCCGGCGACGAGGAGGGGTCGTTGCACGAGCGGATGGCCGCCTCGCTGTGGGACCTCATCGAAGACGCCGACGCACTGGTCGACCTCCACACGGGGAGTCCGGACATGTGGCCTCACGTGGTCTACCTCGAGGGCGACCTGGATTCGTTCGCCCTCGCCGAAGCCTTCGGCACCGATCTTGCCCTCTCCGAACAGGCGAACGACGACGCCAGGGAAGAGTGGCACGACCGGAACTTCAGCGGCAAGCTCCGGGTCGCCGCGACCGAAGCCGGCATCCCCTCGATCACGCCCGAACTCTCCCACAACAAACAGATCCTCGAGGGCCCAGTCGAGGACGGTGTCGAGGGGTTACTCAACGTTGCTCGCCACCTCGATATGCTCCCCGGTGAGCCGCCGGAGCGAGACCAGCTCATCGCCCGCAACCACCTCGGACGGGTGCTTGCCACCGAATCCGGGTTGTTCCGGGCGAACCCGGACCTCGAGTGTGGGGAGTACCTCGAGTCCGGGACGTATGTCGGGACGGTCTACCATCCGACGACGTACGAGCCCCTCCAGGAGGGCGTCACTGAGCGCGACGGGATTCTGTACGCCCACCGCAAGGAGTCGACGGTGACGTCGGGGTCACAACTGGCCGGCATCGC
>PUKM01000277.1 GCA_003552325.1 Natrialbaceae archaeon
AAAGCCGACGCTCGACCGCTCGAATACCAGCAGATGATCAACTGAGGACTGTTCGAGGCAGTGTAGACTCTAGTTTTCGAATTGCAGTTTCTGCGTTTTTCTCAATGGCTGCAAACGTGGCAATACCCACCGAAATGGCACGAGATAGCTACAACAGTCCCCGCTTCGTAGTCTCGGTTGCAGAAATGCAGTGAACGATCATGATGAATAAACAAGTCAGCCACGGAATAGACCTCGAAACGCTTGGCCAATTCGCCGAACACGCCGCAGAAAATCCCGAAGAAGTCCACTTCGGCCTCAACGCGTCCGCGACGTATGAGGGAACGGCCGCACACAGCCTGGCGAAAGTCGATAGCTACGAACTCGGAGGCGAAACGATAGCTCGTGAAACACGTGAATACGCGATTCCTTACGGCGCCTGGAAGGAAGTGCTGGATGCTGGCGGGTGGGTTGGCGCGACCGACCGCCTCGAGCCGATAGAAGCGGCGCTGTCGGCGTTGGCCGCCTGCATTAACGTCGGCATTACGATCAACGCCGCCGCTAACGACGTGGAGATTGACACCCTCCAGACGCACGTCCGGACCGATTTCGATCCAGCGGTACTTTTCAGTCTCGAAGAGCTGAAATCCGCCGATTCGGTGTTCGAAAACCTCACCGCCGAAATCAGAATCGATGGGACCGACATTGACGAAGATCTGGTTGATGAATGGGCACGTCGAGCGCCAGTGTATACGTTCGTCTCGCTCGCTCAGGACGTCGACATGACGATCGATACGCCTGCTCAGGTAGCGGGGGATCACTAACACAACCTATGAGTAAATCACTCGACACGGAGAAACTCGAACTCGAGGTCAAGTCGATGTATCGCGAGGTTGCAGAGACAGCCGACGCAGAGTTTCATTTCGAGACAGGTCGCGAACTCGCCGAACGCCTCGGCTACGATTCGGACACCCTCACTTCCGTCCCCGATGAAGCGATCGACTCGTTCGCAGGCGTCGGGTACTCCTTCGGGATGGCGAACCTCGAGTCGCGAGAGGACGTCCTCGACCTCGGTAGCGGCTCCGGGATGGACGCCTTCTATGCCGCGATGAACGTCACCGAAACCGGATCGGTTACGGGTGTGGATATGACGCCCGAGCAGGTTGAGAAAGCTACCGACCTCGCTGGAGCCAATGGTTTCCACAACGTCAGCTTCCACCAAGGCTATATCGAGGACCTGCCGTTCGAGAACGACTCGTTCGACGTTGTGATTTCCAACGGCGTGATCAATCTCTCGCCAGCAAAAGACCGCGTGTTCGAAGAGGCACATCGAGTGTTGCGGTCGGGCGGGCGGCTCGTCCTCTCAGACATTATCAGTGAACGCCAACTTCCCGAGAGCACGAAAAACAACGCCGATCTCTGGGCCGCATGCATCGGTGGTGCTGAACAGGTCGATAGCTACACCTCGCTGGTCGAAGCTACTGGTTTTGACCTCAGCGAGGTTCAGGAGAACACCGAGTACGAGTTCATCTCTGACCAGGCTTCGAACGCGTGTCAGAAGTACGGCGTGAAGAGCATCTCCCTGAGTGCTCACAAACCCTGACGGAAAAAATGTGGCCGAAAGGGCCACTCCCAGCGACGCGATCTCACGAAGAACCGTGGTGAAAGCCTGTGCGGGAGCGGGAGCGCTCACCTTGCAACGGGAGTGCCTTCCTTCAAACTTCGATATTTCGACTCCTCGAGTGACCTAACGATTCGGTTCAGTGCGTGAAGTTGGTTCCCGTCTGAGACGAATCGCGATGACCAGCAAGAACGCCAGGGAGGCGAGGGTCACGACGATTCCGAAGCCAGGTTGTCCGTCGTCGTATCCATCATCACCGTCATCACCCGTCCCGTCATCGTCGTCACCAGCATCCTCGGAGACACGTTTTGTCCCCTCCACTTCGTCTACAAAGGTCTCTCCTTCCGCGACCACGACCCCGAAGTCATACGTCCCTTCCTCTTCTGGGGCGGGGAGGGTCGCTTCGGCGAGCTCACCATCCCCGGCCTCGATATCGAGGGTTTGGATCTCGGAGGTCTCCTCGTCGAGATAGAACTCGATCTCAACGGTCCCGTCTTCGTCTCCGTCATTTTCGATTGTGACCCAGATGTCTACGTCCTCTCCGGGTGCAGCCGTGATCGGCTCGGAATAGATGGCACTCACGCGCCACTCAGGTTCCGGTGGTTCCGGCGCTTCGACGATCATCGTCTCGGTTGTCTCCTCTTCACCGACGCTAATCGTGTACTCGTATTCACCCCCTTCGTCGGGGGCACGCACGAAGAACTCGGCGTCGCCAGCCCTTCCAGCATCCAATTCGAGGGTTTCTGACTGGGTCTCACCCTCGAGGTCGAGCGTGACGTCTGCGTCGCCTGCTTCGTCGCCCTCGTTGGCGACGGTGACAAGGACGCGTTCTTCGTCGCCGGGCTCGAGAATGCCGTAGTTTGCGTCCACGTAGATGATGGTGAACTCGTGTTGTTCGTCCTCGACAAGTGAGAGGGTTACCATGGCCTCGTCATCGCCCGTCTGGACGAGATAGCTCGCGTTCCCCTCTGTGGTGGGTGTCTCGAAACCGAATTCCAGGGTGTCGTTTTCACCGCCCTCGAGGGTGAGCGATTCGTTCCCTACGTCCTCACCCGTCTCGTTTCCATCGCCGTCTTCGAGATGGGCGACGGTGACGTTTCGCTCAGCCGATAGGGTTCCCGAGTTCGTAACCGTCGTTGTGAGTGTCACGACCTCACCAGGTTCGGCCTCGTCTTCGGCGAACGATACTTCCTCGAGGTCGAAGGATGCGGGGCGATCAACGGTTACGTTTCCTGCCTCGACGTCGTCGGCGGTGATGGTGTACGTGCCCACCTCGTCGATGCTTTCGTTCGTCGTGACTGTCGTACTCGAGCCGCCTTCGACCGTTGTGGTTTCGTTCGCGAACGAATCGCCATCAGCGGAGAAGACGACCGTATACTCGCCATCTTCGTCTCCGTCGTTCTCGAGGGTGGCGTTCACCGGAACTGAGTCGTTCACGAGGGCGGTCGTGTTCTCGAGAGCTGCCTCTGTCACCGAAATATCGGCGGGATCGGGGGACGGTGGTGCAGGTGGGCTGGTCACTGTCAGCGTTCCTGCGGTGACGTTATCGACGGCAATTTCGTAGTCACCGGTGTTTGTGAACGGTTCAGTGAAGCTGATGGTCTCGGTTTTGCCACCTTCGAGTGTGACCGTCTCGTTCGAGACTTCTTCCCCGTCGATCAGCAGCGAGAC
>PUKM01000285.1 GCA_003552325.1 Natrialbaceae archaeon
CCGTCACCGCGAGAGGTCCCGTTTCACCTGGCGAATCTCGTCGGCTTTCCCGCCCTCGCCTTCGACACGGGCCAACCCTTCGGCCGCCTCGAGCGTTCGGATACCGCTGTCCAGAAACGAGAGGACGTCACCCTCGTAGGCGTACACCATGTAGTCGTCGCTCATCACGTCCACGATGGCGTCGGGGCCGAGTCCCTGGGCACGCAACTCGAGCAGATAGCGCATGAACTTCCGCTCGGGACACCCACAGTAGGGGTTTTGATGACAGTCACAGTCGAGAAAGTCCGTCGCGAAATCGAGCACCCGCTCTCGAGTGGCGTCGTCGAGTTTCTCGAGACCCGATCCCTGAAAGAGCACGTCGAGGGTGGCTCCTTTGAACGCCCCCTTGGGGATGTTGGTCTCGAGTTGTGAGCTCAGTTGCCGGTGATTTTTGACGTAGATTTTGTCGGTGATCGCCACGAGTTAGACACAGTAGACGGGGGCCCAAGAAAAACACCACGGAACGGAACGCTGTCGTCCAGCGGACAACCGAATCAGTAAAGGCGAGCGCCCCCGTCATCGCTGACATGACGACGACGCTCGGGACAGCGAGTGCGTCACCCGGGGAGGTCGATACGGGCCGACTCGAGGTCGGCGAGACGCGAGACGGGAGCCCGTTCGGGTTGCCAGTCGCCGTGATCAACGGCGCTCGGCCGGGAAAGACGCTCTACATTCAGGCGGCCAGCGACGGCGACGAACTAAACGGCGTTGGGGTCTTGACCCGTGTCGTACCACGAATCGACCCCGCTGAACTCGCGGGGACAATCTACATCGTCGGGATCGTTAACTACCACGCGTTTCAGGTGGCCGAACACCGCAACCCGATCGATCACACCAAGATGAACCGCGCCTACCCCGGCGAGGAGTCGGGCACCTCGAGTGAACGAATCGCTCACGCCACGTTCGAGGTGGCAAAAGAGGCCGACCTCATCCTCGACCTCCATCAGGGCTCGACGAGCCGCATGATCGACGAGGTTCGCATCCGCTGTGGTCGACGCCACCGCATTCACAAGGAGTGTGTCGAACTGGCTCGGGTCTTCGGCGTCGGGTGTGGGCACGTCCTCGACCAGAAAGGCCCGGATGGGCAACTCGCACGGGCCGGCCCTGACGAAGGGATCCCCACCATCGATCCCGAACTCGGCGGCTGCGTCGGCTGGGATCACGAGAGCATCGAGAAGGGTGTTACTGGGGTCTTCAACGTCCTTCGCCACTACGACTTCCTCGAGAGCGATGCCGACATCGTCCCCCTCGAGCGGGCTGCGGGCTTCGACCAGTACGGCGCGCCGTGTGGCGGCCTCGTCGATTATCGGGCCGACCTCGGTGAGCGGATACAGAGCGGTGATCCGTTGTTCGAGATCATCACCCCCTTTGGCGAATCGAAAACGACCGTGACCGCCGATACGGACGGCATCTTCTGGCGAACGCGACGCCTCCCACAGGTTGCGACGGGTGAGTACGTCTGTTCGGTCGGCACCGATATCGATACCATCTAACATGCCAAGTGATCTCTACTGTCCCGATTGTGGGGCCGAGTACGCCGCTGGACCGGACGAGCCCTGGCGCTGTGACTGTGGCCACCCACTCGAGTTCGTCGACCGACCGCACCCCGAAGGGGCCCCGCTCCCGTTGTCGAAACTCGATACCAGTGACGGCCTCTGGACCTTCTTCGAGTTCCTCCCGATCGACAAGCACGTCACCTTTCACGAGGGTTTTACGCCGCTCGTCGACGCCCCCGAGTGGGACGCACAGTTCAAACTCGAGTACGTCTTCCCCACGGGTTCGTTCAAAGACCGCGGGGCGACGACGACGCTCTCGCGGGCGGTCGAACTCGGCGTCGAGAAAGTGATCGAGGATTCCTCGGGGAACGCGGGCGCATCCATCGCCACGTACGCTGCCCGTGCCGGCCTCGACGCCGACATTTACGTCCCCGCGGACGTGAAACAGTCGAAGCTCATGGCGATCCAACGCGTCGATGCCCGCCCCGTTCGGGTCGACGGAAGCCGGGAGGACGTCACGGCTGCCTGTCTCGAGGCCGTCGACGCCGGTGAGGGATGGTACGCTTCCCACGCCTGGAACCCGGCCTTTTTTGCGGGAACGATGACGTTCGCGTTCGAAATCGCTGCCCAGCGTGGGTGGACCGTCCCGGACGCCATCGTCATGCCGGTCGGTCACGGGACGCTCTTTCTCGGGGCCTATCGTGGATTCAGACTCCTCCTCGATGCCGGCATTGTCGACCGTCTGCCCCGCTTGCTCGGCGCACAGGCCGCTGGCTACGCGCCAATCGTCGGCGCACTCGGTGGGGAGACCACAGCCGACGGCGAGCGAACGGAACTCGCCGACGGGATCCAGATCACCGAACCCGCCCGCGGCGGCCAGATCCTCGAGGCCATCGAGGCCACCGACGGTGACGCGATCGCCCTCGGCAGCAACCGAATCGAAACCACGCTCGACAGACTGCACCGCAACGGATTTTACGTCGAACCCACGTGTGCAGTCGCGCCAGCGGCGCTCGAGTGCTACCGAGACGCAGGCACTCTTGACCCTGACGACGACGTCGTCGTCCCACTGACTGGCAGTGGATTGAAGACGATGTGAGGCTTCGACGGGAACGACTTATGCCGTTGACCGGACTACGTTCTCTCGAGTACCGTGGCCCTAGTGAACGCGCCCTCGAAACAGCTGCCGGCAGACGAGCGCTCGAGCGACGCCACCCGAAAGCGCGGGCGAGGCTCGTGGAGTGGAGACGATGCGTGATCGCTGGCGTGAGGCCGAAGCCGAGGCCGACGACGCCGTCGACATCGACGTCGAGGAGTCACGGACACGGACCGACAGCACCCATGGCGGGGACGGCACCGACTACTCGGGGACGGACGACACTCGAGAGCGGGCCGGTCACGACACCGCATCGACCGGGCCGGCTGCCCTCGGCGACGAACTCGGTCGTATCGATCTCTCGACGACCGAGGAGGGATACGTCGAAGGGCGAATCACCGATCTCACGGCTATCGACGAGACGACGGTCGAACTCACCGTTCGGCTTCCCCACGGCACGACGACGACGTTCACGCTCGAGAAACCGATCCCGTGGTCACGGGGATTTCTGCTCGCGCGGATTGTCGAAGACGTCGGCTACGACGCGGCCTCCATCGAACACATCGTCGGCGAGCCAGTCTTACTCGAGCGAATCGATCACCTGGAGGAAGCCACCGAGCGCGGCTGGGGTGGC
>PUKM01000041.1 GCA_003552325.1 Natrialbaceae archaeon
CGCAGGACTCGTGTTGTCCATAATAAGAGATAGTGCTCCCACACGCTGGGCCACAACTACATCAACGAGTAGGTGTTTCCGTGTTTCATTATCTGCCATCAAACTTCTCCTTCTGTTTGTTTGTTATAAAATCACCAAGCCTTCTCTGTCAATACATCATCAGGCTTCTTTCTTTGTTTTACAGGTTTCCCGTATGAATAAGTAGTGGTGCTGAATGTAAGGTCTTTCCTTTCCGGAAGGTCACCACCATGCAATACTTCTGAAGTGGGGCAAAAAGGTGTTGCCTGGTAAGGACAAAAGTTACACATGTGAGATGCATGGGCATCATCCTCGGTGAAAGGAGCATCCTTCTCAATCTGGTATACCTTATTCTTTAGGTCTTCCTCAAATTCGCTCCTATGCTCAACCAATTCCTCCCCAGATACCTTACGAACCCAGTTCTGTTTCTCATTAGGAAACACCAACCAGATTTCAATGTTATTCATGGTGATTCGATGTTTCTGGGAATAGAAGATAGCGTAGAACAAAAGCTGAAACATGTGTGAGGCCACTTGAGCTTGGCCCTTCTTGAAGTCAACAATGATGACGCGACCTTCCTGGGTTTGTATCAATCTGTCAATCTTCATGTTCAAAGGCATGACACGTGTTGTGCCACCGGGTCCTGGAATAACCACATCTCCTTTGACGTTTGCCTCTGTCACCTCTTTTACAATAGAGAACGGGTCTTCAGGGTCTTTTCCCTGTAGCATAGGCCAGATGTGTTTCACGAGGTTGTCAACCATAAACTCGAGTTCTTTTATCTGGCTGTCTTCTAATACGAAATTCTTCTTCGCTCTATGCAATAGAAGATCGATTGACCTTTGATCACCTGAACCATTATAGTGCTCAGCGAAGTAATGCATCGCACTCCCTAATTGGGAATGAGGTTCTATGATGGGCTGATCAGGATAGAGCTTCTTGTGGTACTTGAGTTCATACTGCCAAGCGCATGATTCAAGTGTCTTCCAACGAGAGGGTGAGAACATACCAGGAGTCAACTTCTGTCTACCCTTGGTATCCAGTTTAGTGTATTTAGCTTCCATAGATAATAGAATCAGGTGCTAGAAAAAATAGTTGAACAGGGTTCTGCCCAAATCTATGATAAATGCTGTAACCCCTATCATGAACCCTGCATGGCTGACACCGGTCCAAAACTTCCCAGCTGCTGCCATAGTGTGGTCAAAAACCTCTCCGGCTTCTTTGTTGGAGTTTACGGGAACCCCACATACGGGGAATATCTTCTTCATTATCCCACGAATTTTCTTATACTGCTCAGGGGCATACTTTCTTACCCTACCTTGAATGATGTACGCCATGTTGGCCATGTAGGTACCAAGAATAGAGATAGAGAAAAACAAAGCCACCAACCAGATAGATGTGGGTTGTGAATTCAGTGCCAGTATGGCGAATACAAAACCACCCGCTAGGATAGTTCTAAGGTACAATTGAAAGTGTACTAGTGAATACAGCCTTTCATCTTCTCTTTCTGTTTGTCGTTGTTCGGGGGTAAGTTGCTCCATGGTAATTAGTATACCATGGAGCTTTGTTTATACTTCGGCGAAGTCTACCAAATATCTGTGGTAAAGGTTTGATTCTCGATTCCGAAAAACGCTCGCCACTGGCTGGTAGGTACCAGGTAATGGGACCATTCGGTTATCGTTTCTGGTTACTTCCCATTCGCACAACGCAGGGTCATAAGGGAAAGCGTCAGGGTTCTGGTTACACCCCACCTTACGGAATTCCGCCAATGACTCTAACGTGTGCTCCCTGTCTGGCCGGTCAGGCCTGCCATGCCAAGGCTCGTTGGAGAACAACCATCGAGAGGTAACAACCGCTCTGACTGTTTCCATATAGTTGTGCTTCAGGGTGTCCTTATCAAAGAGTAGGTGAAACCCGCCAGTGGTGAGAACGACCCACGCCTTTACCGGTTTACCTTCTTGAGCGTTACGCACCTCTTCTATGAAGGTCTCGACCAAGACGAACCGCTCTTCCATGGTAAGGAAAGGCACATCAGCATCAACGTCCACAAGCTTCCGTACTGCTTTGCTTCGCTGCAATTCAGTACGGAACACCCCCTCAGGATTAGGCACATGGACATCGCGCCCTAATGCCAAGTTCATGAAAGTGGTGTTCATTGTAGCGGCCGCGGCATTCCACGCCTCAAGAGTATTGGCCAAGTCTAGGTTGGCATACAACGTAAGCACGTGGGGGTTGTCAGGAAGGGGCTCACCACTTGCGCGGCCATAATAAGACCCTACGGGTGTTTCCATGTTTCGTACTGCACGTAGTACCGCCTCACCTCTCTCCATCTTATTAGCAAAGACAGAGGTACGATTGAACATCTCTGAACGACCAACCCCTACTTCCTCTCGTTCTTTCGTTGAGAGGTATTTGTTACGCGCAGCCATTGAGAGAAAGTAAACCATGTAGTCTTCTTTCCCCTCAGGTGGCTCAGGCATCACCTCTCGCACGAATCTCTTGAGAGTCTCTGCATTACCTACTAGTTGGTAGTGCGTTGTCTCGTTGTCCATACAGCCTCCTCCTCTTATAATATAATTGAGTTATGTAGAGAAGGGGCTTATTGGAATTGGTTCCAATCGTCTTCTACGGCTGCTTCCTCATCATCAGGGTCGACATCACTGGCGAGGTTTTCTTTGAATCTCTCTATGATCTCGAACTTACACTTTTCTAGGGTATCAGGATTGGTCTCAAGAAACTCACGTAGTTTCTGACGGCCTTGAAACTTCTGACCTTCAAGGAACCCACCATCAACACCATAAATCCAAGCACCTCGAACAGTGGCCAAGCCAAACTCTTCATTGGCGATGAAGCTAACGTATTCGTCCATAGTATCGAAACCGCGGTCATAATACAAGACCATTTCAGACACGCGCTTGGGAGGTCCAATCTTACTCTTGACGTTTTTGATTTTAATTCCGTTCCCTATTACAACACCCTTCTCAGTGATGTCTTTACCACTACGTTGAACACGAGCTCTCCATGAAGAA
The DNA here is from genome assembly GCA_003552325.1 of Natrialbaceae archaeon. Lineage (GTDB taxonomy): Archaea > Halobacteriota > Halobacteria > Halobacteriales > Natrialbaceae > Natronosalvus. The sequence goes on from PUKM01000041.1 coordinate 3,048, forward strand.
TAGAACTTAGGTGCTCGACCACCTGTAGTCTTAGTGGGCGTCATACCTGGTACAGGAGAGAAGCCACCAATGTCATCACGTTCTTGATTGACCATGATGAGGGATGTGTTATGCTTAGATAGGTACGGATTGAGTTTGCGAAGCCCTGCGCTCAATAGAGCAGCTTC
>PUKM01000082.1 GCA_003552325.1 Natrialbaceae archaeon
ACAACCCAACGGAAACCCTCGACGTCAAAGGACAGTCCTGCCCAATGCCAATCGTGAAGACAAAACAGGCCATCGATGGTCTCGAGGCCGGTGACGTTCTCGAGGTCGTCGCCACGGACTCGGGTAGCATGAGCGATATTCAGGGATGGGCCGATGGCACCGGTGGCGTCGAACTCCTCGACCAAACCGAGGACGGCGACCTCTACATCCACTACGTCAAGAAAACGGACTGATATGAGTACTGATAATCAGCCAGCGTCAGCAGACGAGGGTGACAGCGGGCTGACCGCTGACGCCCCCTCACTCGAGGAGCTGCAAGACCGCGTCGACGAACTCGAACACGCACTCACCGAACTCGAGTCTGACGATGGCCAGAAGAAGATGACGATCGTCGCCACGAAGGGGAGTTTCGACATGGCGTATCCGCCACTGATTCTCGCCAGTACCGCTGCGGCGTTCGACTGGGAGGTCGTCGTGTTTCACACGTTCTGGGGCCTCGATATCATTCACGAGGAGAAATCAAAGAACCTCAAGATGAGTGCCGTCGGCAACCCCAATATGCCAGTGCCGAACGCCGTCGCCGCGATTCCGGGGATGGACCGGATGGCGACACGCATGATGGAAAAACGGATCGACGAAAACGGGACGCCAACGATCGAAGACCTCATCGACCTCTCTATCGAGACTGGCGTCGAACTGCAGGCCTGTCAGATGACGATCGAGTTGATGGACTACGACGAAGCCGACTTTTACGATGGTGTCACGACGGGAATCGGTGCAGCGACAGCCTTACAGCACATGGCCGAATCCGATGTCCAACTGTTGATCTGATCGTCTCGAGGCACTCGGTTGGCCGTTGCTCATACTGTTGGCTGTACCTGTGTAAAAATCCTCGCTACTCGGGGAGACGAGACTAGTAAACGACGGACAGCCGACAGTATCACTCGGAGACGGCGATCAGTCGTGTGGATGGAACCGCTTGACCGCACGGTCGACAGCCTCGGTCTGTCCGATCAATGTGACTCGATCGCCGATCTGGAGTTCGTGATCACCCGTTGGGACCTCGGTTTCCCCGTCGTTGTGTGTGAGTAAGCCGACGATACAGCCGTCGGGGATTTCTGCGTGCAGTTCGGCGATCGTTTTCCCACCGAGTGTCGAAGACGTGACTTCGATCTCCTGGACGTCACCCGTTCGCCCGAGCTCGTTCATCCAAGCCGAGAGTGACGGTCGTTCGATCACGTTTTCGAGCGACCACGCCGTCGCCATCGACAGATCGATCGCCCGGATGCCGAGTGATTCGAACGCGTCGACGTTTTCCGGCTGGTTGACCCGGGAGGCCACAATCTCGGTCTCGAACGTCGTCGTCGCCAGTTGACAGACGAGTAAGTTCACGTTATCTTCCGGCGTCGCCGCGACCACCGCTTTCGCCCGCTCTGCGCCGGCTTTCTCGAGGACGCTGGCATCCGTTCCATCGCCTTCGATCGTTTGGATGCCGCGCTTCTGTGCGGTTTCGACGGCCGCTGGATCCTTGTCGATGAGCAGTACGTTCTCTCCGTCACGGTCGAGTCGTTCGGCGAGGGACAGGCCAACCCGTCCACCGCCAATGAGTATGGTGCGCATTGGTGAAACCTCGAGGAATCGTGCGATCTGTGGCGCGAGGCCAGCCTGCAGGATAACGGTCGTAAAGATGATGAGAAAGACCGTTCCGGCGAGTAACTGTGCCTCCTGTGGTCGGCCGAGGGCCTGGAGTTCGACGGCAAAGAGCGTCGCAACACTTGCAGGGATGATCCCACGGGGGCCGACAGCGCTGAGAAAGAGCCGTTCGTTTCGAGTGAACCGCTCGCCGGGGGTCGAGAGGGAGATCACTGCGGGCCGAAGGACCAGTGTCATCGCAATGACGACGGCCAGGCCAGCGACGCCGAGTGAGAGGATATCTCCAAAGTCGATCAGGGCCGCAAGCGCGACGAAAATGAACGAGAGCACGACGACCGAGAGGTCATCGAGGAAGTCGATGACAGCCTCGTGGTGTGGCAGGTCGACGTTGCCGAGTGCAAACCCGGCCATGGCGGCGGCGGCGATGCCCGTTTCGCTGGCGATCAGTTCCGAGCCCGCGTAGGCGACGATGATGCCCGCGAGGACGATCAATCGTGCGTGCAACGGCGCTCTCGTCGGTTGCGAGCGGGTATTCGTGAGGAGTTGCCAGACGATGCCAGCGACCGCACCACCAACGGCCAGACCGATCACCAACCGGAACACGAACTCCCAGACCATCGCCAGTGGGGTGCCGTCTCCAGCGATGAGAACCTCGAAGACGACGACGACCAGAATCGCAGCCGTGACGTCGTTGATGATCCCTTCGGCCTCGAGGAGGGCGCCGACGTGATCTCGGACGGTGACCACCTGCAAAATGGGTGAAACAACCGTCGGGCCAGTCGCGATCAAGAGGGCACCGACGAGCAACCCGACCTCGATGGTGGTGTCCAGAAACACCACGACGGCCCCAGCCGTCCCCAACCACGTCACCGCCGCCCCAACGGTGATGAGGCGAACGAGCGCGCGAGGAGTCTCACGGAGTTTGCGTTGGTGGAGATGGTAGCCGCCCTCGAACAGGATGATCGCGACACTGACGCCAACCATCGCCGGTAACCCGTCACCGAACGTCTCGGCCGAGACGATACCAATACCCTCTGGTCCGATGGCGATCCCGGCAACGATCAAAAAGAGGACGCTCGGGATACGAAGCTGGTCCGCGAGGACGCGTGAGGCAACACCGAGGGCGAGGATCAGCGCGACGGTCGGGACCAACATTAGATGGCGGTTAGGGCTTGGAAAACATGTCGTTTTGGGTGGGGGACAACCACGAGCGCAACCGGCGGTGAAATCGAGCGAGTGGGGAAAAAACACCCGACGTCGAACGCCGACGGCGTCCACCACCCCAACAGCCGTCGGTCACTCACCGCTTTTTGCTACCTGTCGAGCACTCGCGTACTGAGTCCGTGTGGCCTGTCCGAACTGATAGAGGATCAACGAGGCGACGACGAACGATGAGCCAACCAATAAGAAGACACTGACCACATCGAGTGCTCCGACCTCGAGCCAGGACCCGAGTTCGCTCAGTGCGATCCCGACGCTGGCAAAGAGCATCATGAAGCCGAAGTAGACGATGACCTCGTCTTCGTTGACGGCCGTCGTGGCCGCCGAACCG
>PUKM01000124.1 GCA_003552325.1 Natrialbaceae archaeon
ACCAGTGCCGGAGCGTCTGCGGCGACGTGCGTCGGCGCGCTGGCTGCCAGTGTGGCGATAGTCTCGAAGGCCACGTCCGGATCGTCGAGTGCCGAGCGAACGACGGCAGCGACCGACCTCGTGGAGGGGTCCGTCAGGTGAGTGAGTGTTCGGCAATGGGTGGACACCGTTTCGGAGGGTGACGTGCCGAGCGCGTCGATGACAGCCGTTTTGAACGGGGTGACGATCGACGGATCGACGCGAGCCAGTTCTGCCAGTGCCTGTGCCGTGACATCGCGATACGTTCGTTTCTCGAGCGCCTCCCCGAGGACGCCCGCTGGCGTGGGGTTCGTCTCGACGTCACCGGTCAACAGTGTCTCGAGTGCAGAGAGCGCACGGACTCGTTCGTGGGCCGTACAGGACGGGGCATCCAGGCGGTCGAGAAGTGCGTACACCGCCCGTGTCGTTTCCGCTCCAGTCTCCGGACCCAACACGGGAAGCGCCCCGAGTGCGCCAGCACGGATCGTCGGCTCAGCAGCGTCCATCTCCTCGAGGACGAGTTCGAACGCTTCACAGCGACACTCTTCGGTTTCGGGCCCGAGGGCACGGAGGGCGACGACTGCATTGGCTCGGACGGTTCGATCGGGGTCGTCGACGACGGCGAACACGCGATCGAGGACCTGTCGAACGTCAGCTGGAGACGATGCGGCCAGTTTCGCGAGCGCGAGTATGGCATTGTTCCGGACGCTGGCGTCCTCGTCCGTGAGGGCGTCAGCGAGCGGCTCGACGGCGGTTCGAACGGCCGCAGGTCGGGTCGCAGCAACCTCGAGCAGGTCGCGTGTCGCGGCCCGCCGAAGCACGAGTTCGTCCGATTCGAGACGGTTGACGGCGGCTCGAATCGCCGGGTGGACGCCCTCGAGCTGTGCCGTTGCGATCACTGCAAGCGACCGAGCAGCATGTCCCGCTAACCAGTCGTCATCGGTGCCATCGACATCACCGCCGCCCGCTGTATCGGCTGCAGGGCCGACCCCAAGAGTGGCCGCGTGTGATGCCACAGCATCGGGGTCGTCCGTGCTGGCCGCGGCGACTGCGGCGAGTGCACGGGCACAGGGTCGTCGGATACTATCGAGGTCGTCCTGAATCGCCCTCGTGAGCTGGGGGACGACGTGAGAGACAGCAGCCGGGTCAGCCTCGGCGACCGCCTCGAGCGTCGTGGCACTCAGCTCGCCAATCGACCGACGGTCGTCCTCGAGTCCGGCAGCGACGTCTGTGACGACACCTGAAACAGCCTCCGGGTGGTCTCGTGCAACCGCTTCGATCCCAGCGGCCGCGTGCTCACGGGTGTCGGCGGCGACGTCGTCCAGACACTCCGCCAGCGCCTGAACCGCTGAACTGACAGCCGCCGGGCTGTCGGTAGCGATTGCCTCGAGAGTAGCCGCTGCATCAGTCCGTATCCCTGATCGGGTATCCGCCAACCGTTCGACGAGCGCAGGAACGCCGGCAACTAACTCTTCATCGTGCGGAGCAGCGACGGCGATGTCACAGAGCGCCCGGACTGCGGCCTGTCTAACGGCCGGACTGTCCCCCAAGGTGTCGACCAGTGGCCCAGTCGCTGGCCGCGCTCGAGTCGGTGACTCCGCTGCGATCGCGGCGAGCGTTCGGGCAGCATCCAGGCGAACGTCTGTACGGTCGTCGGCAAACTGGTCGGCGATGAGTTCGACTTGGAGAGCAGGGAGTGTCGGATCGTGTTCGACGAGCGCTCGGAGCGCAGCCATCGCATCAGCACTGATCTCCGGGTCGTCAGCGAGGCGCTCGAAGAGTGTCGAAAGCAGTACAGACGAGGTCTCGAGGGAGTCCGGTTCGGTCGTGGCGATCGCTCTCAGGGTACCGATAGCCGCAGCGCGGACGGCCTGACTGTCGTGTGAACCGGCAGCCGTCACCGATTCAGAAACGCTCGCCACGGCTACCGGATCGGATTCCCCGCAGGCGAGCAGGGCAGCGGACGCTCGTTTCGCGATCCGTTCGTCCGCATGGGACAGGCATTCAGCGAGTGGATCGATCGAGACCGTGACCGCGTCGGGGGTGGCCGCAGCGATTGCCGCCAGGGCGTCCACAGCATCCGCCGTGATGTCTGCTGGCCCCTCGAGGCGCTCGGTCAACGCTGTGACTCCCGGCGCGACCGCTTCAGGATGGCGCTGTGCAACGGCCGCGAGTGCAGTCGTCACCGAGGCACTGATTGCTCGGTGATCCTCGAGGCGGTCGATCAGCGTCGGAACGACATCGCGCACGTCTCCTGGTCGCTCGATGGCTTCGTCTGCGAGCGTCGACGCGGCGTACTCACGAACGTCAGGATCATCGGCCGAGAGAAACGCCTCGAGTTGGTCGATGCCGACTGTCACTTCGATACCGCTCGGTTGACCGCCACGGGCGGGGTTGTCGTCAGAGGGGTCGTCTGATGGCATAGCAGAGGAGAGAGTCGCGTCGATGATGTCGCGACCCGCAATTGCTTGTCCATCAAACCGGAGGTAGTTAATTCTATGGTGATCAGTCTGATTTCTAAGAGGGTTCACGCGAATACAACTCGCATAGCAGTTCACCCCCGTTCCGTCGCTTTGAGCAACGGGACAGTGACACGGACGTAAAGCGCAACCCCGAAGAGCAGGAGAAAAATGACGACCCACCACGGCAGCGGGAGCGCAAACGCAAACAGCGTCACGAACAGCGCCCACAGTCCCAGAATACACAGATCAGCGACCACTCTGAGCAGGCCGAGACCACCATGCCACACCCGTCGAGACGCCGTCGAATCACGCCCCATTCCGTACCTCCACTCGAGGATCTCTCGAGGAGTGTGAACCGACGCTGCGGTCGTTCGAAGGGCGAGCCTGCACGGGTATCGGTGTACAAGACATGTTAGAAGTGGTATCCGTATCGGTCCGTGAAGTGATGAGCAGCCGTTCCCCAGACGTAACTCTGACCGGGCCACCAGGTGCGGGCGTTGTTGAAACTCGCGACGAGTACCTGGGTACCATCACCTTCCGGATCGGGATAAAAGCTCACCGAGCCGCTATCGCCGTCAGTCATATCCGATTCGTCTCCCCAGCGCAGTTGACCACGTCGGCAACTGGGGCTCGTGAGACAGGAGACGGCGTCGATGCCCTGGATATCACCGGTCGTTTCGCCAGTCATCGCGCCAACTTTTCGGATCGACTCGCC
>PUKM01000100.1 GCA_003552325.1 Natrialbaceae archaeon
GACGACCTCACACTCGTCCTCGAACACACCGATGAGACCCGAGCGGCCCTCGAGGCCATCGTCATCGAACACCGCCAGCGACCCGACGGCCTCGAGATCGACGACCCACTGCCGTTCGTTCGCAGTCTCGGCCTCGAGGCGGACCTCGAGCGACCCTGGACGATCGACGACCTCAGCGAGCGGGCACGCACCTGGGGTGTCGACACTGATGGCGATAACGCCGTCGAGGCCGTCAACGAGGTCGCCCCGTTCACGATCCGCGAACGTGCGCCGACGCGGATCGGCTGTCGGATGGGCCGACCCGAAAAATCGGAGCGCCGGGACCTCAGCCCGCCGGTACACACACTGTTTCCTATCGGGGAAGCCGGGGGTGCACAGCGAAACGTCGCCGACGCCGGCAAGTTCGCCGAGACGATGTCGGATACGCCCGGGGTCGTCGAACTCCAGGTCGGTCGCCAGCGCTGTGATGGCTGTGGCGAGGAAACCTACAAAAACCGCTGTCCGGAGTGTGAAGAACGAACTGTCCCGGACTACCGCTGTCCCGAGTGTGACCAGCGCGTCGACCCCGACGAGGCTGGTCGGGTCGAGTGTTCGCGCTGTGACGTCGAGGCCACCTGCCTCGAGGTGCGCGAGATCGACCTCCACGGGGCGTATCGCGACGCCCTCGAGTCGGTCGGTGAACGCGAGAACGCCTTCGAGATCCTCAAAGGCGTCAAGGGGCTGACCTCGCGAAACAAGATCCCCGAGCCGATGGAAAAGGGCATCCTGCGAGCGAAACACGACGTCTCGAGTTTCAAAGACGGCACCGTTCGCTACGACATGACCGACCTGCCAGTCACGTCGGTCAGAGCGAGCGAACTCGACGTGACGGTGGGCCAACTCCAGGCCCTCGGCTACGAGGAAGACATCCACGGCGAGGCGCTCACCCACGAGGATCAACTGGTCGAACTCAAAGTCCAGGATATCGTGCTGTCGGATGGGGCCGCACAACACATGATGCAGACGGCAGCGTTCATCGACGACCTGCTGGTGCAGTACTACGGCCTCGAGCCCTACTACGAACTCGAGGATCGCCAGGACCTCGTCGGCGAACTGGTATTTGGGATGGCTCCCCACACGTCGGCGGCTACTGTCGGAAGAGTGATAGGATTTACGACGGCTGCAGTCGGCTATGCGCATCCGTTCTTCCACGCCGCCAAGCGTCGGAATTGTTTCCACCCCGAAACAAAGGTCTGGTACAGAGACGGTACGGAGACCTGGCATCACGAGTCGATCGCGACACTGGTCGAAGGGTCGCTCGATACCCCCCGGACGGACGACTTTGGGGCGCGTATCGAGGACGTCGACGAGGAGATCCTCGTCCCGAGTTTGAACGAGCACGGGGAACTCACACACAAACCGGTTGAAGCCGTTTCGAAACATCCTGCACCCGATCACCTTGTCCGCCTGGAGACGCGAAGTGGCCGCCAAATCGAGGTGACACCCGACCACACCGTGCCCGTCTACGAGGACGGCGACATGATCGACAAACCTGCTGCAGCGTTGTCCACGGCGGACGCTGTGGCAGTGCCGGAACACGTCCAGCTCATGGATTCAACGGAGTCCCTCGAGTTCGACCTCTTGGCCACATTCCTCGACGTCGAGGAGATCGATCCAGGTCGATTGATGATCAAGGGCCTGGAGAAAGATCGTCTCTACGAGCTGTTCACGACAACGCTCGAGGACGACTGGGACGGCGTCTTCTATCCTCTCACAAGCACGGCAGAGCACTTTGGCGTGAGCAAAAAGACGTTCAGTAACTACCTCTACCGGGGAAGTTTCCCTGTCGACTTGCTCTTGGAGTTGTTTGACTCGAGAGACGCCTTCCTCGAGTTCGTTCCGCGAGAAGTTTCCCTCGGTATGCGACGAGACAGGACCGAGATCAACAGGATCGTCGAACTGAACGAACGGGTCGCAACCCTCCTCGGATACTATGCCGCAGAAGGATTCGCCAGAAGACAGCCCACGCCCAAAGGAACGATCCACCAGACAACGATCTGTGGGACAGAAGCGGAGGCTCGTGAGTTCTACCTGACCGTCCTCCGAGAAGAGTTTGGTGTGGACCCGTACGCAGAAAATGATGCGAAGGTGACCGTTTCCGGTCGACTACTGCGAGCGTTCTTCGACTCGGTGCTCGACGCTGGGGTTCTTGCCGAATCAAAGCGGGTTCCACAGCCGATATTCGACGCCGCTGACGACATCGTTGCGGCCTATTTGCGTGGGTATTTCAACGGTGACGGTGGTGTCGATGGAAACGCCCTCCTCGTTTCGGCGACCACCGTCAGCGACGAACTGAAGGAGGACGTCCTTGCACTCTTACACCGACTCGGTATCTGTGGTCGTGTCACGCCGACTGATCCAGTCCCACTCTGTGAAAAATTCCCGGCCTACTACGATATCGATGACCCCTCCCGGAGTGCACCGTCGTACGTTATCGACATTTCATCGGACGACGCAGTGACGTTCGCCGAACGGGTCGGCTTTCACCTCTCTCGCAAGCAAACTCTCCTCACACAACACGTTGACTCGATCGTGCCCACTGGCCGACGCGTCTTCGATGGTGGTAGCGGAGCGTTCCTCGTCGATGACCTCGTTTCCGTCGAGTATGTCGAGTCGGATGTCGACGCGGTGTACTGTCTCACTGTCGAAGAGACACACTCGCTCATCGCCAACAACATGTCTCAAAAGCAATGTGACGGCGACGAAGATTGCGTGATGCTCCTCATGGACGGCTTACTGAACTTTAGTATCAGTTTCTTGCCAGATAAACGCGGCGGGCGAATGGACGCCCCCCTCGTGATGTCGTCACGCATCGATCCCTCCGAGATCGACGACGAGGCGCACAACATGGACGTCGTCTCGCAGTACCCCCGCGAGTTCTACGAGGCCACCCTCGAGCAGGCCGACCCCGGCGACGTCGAGGACCTGATCGAGATCGCCGAGGACACCCTTGGGACGGACGCGGAGTACGCCGGGTTCGACCACACCCACGATACGACGGATATCGCGTTGGGGCCGGACCTCTCGGCGTACAAGACGCTCGGGTCGATGATGGACAAGATGGACGCCCAACTCGAGTTGGCGCGAAAGCTCGAGGCGGTGGACGAGACGGACGTGGCCGAGCGGGTGATCGAGTACCACTTCCTGCC
>PUKM01000065.1 GCA_003552325.1 Natrialbaceae archaeon
CCGTCCTATCCCGATGAAAAACTGTACTTCTCGACGCCTGCGGACCCGATCGACGACGACCTCTCGACGTTGTACCACCAGAAGACGATCGAGTCGTTCCTCAATGACATGGGCTACGACGCCGAACCGATCAACGAGGGGATGTCGGTCATCTACTCCGAACTCGCTGACAACAACTTTACGGGACTCGGCATCTCCTTCGGTGCTGGGATGACGAACGTCTGTCTGGCCTACTACGCGGTGCCAGTGATGAAGTTCTCGGTCGCCCGCGGTGGCGACTGGATCGACGAGCAGGCTGCCCGTGCAACGGGAACGCCAGTCGACAAAGTCACCTCGATCAAAGAGGACAATTTCGAACTCGACTTCACGACTGATGTCGGTGGCGTCGAAGGAGCCCTCTCGATTTACTACGAGAACCTCCTCGACTACGTCATCGAGCACATCGTCAAAGAAGTGGACGACGAAGACGTCGAAGAAGGCCTCGACATCCCCGTGGTCGTCACCGGTGGGACCTCGAGCCCTAACGGGTTCGAAGCCCTGTTCCGTGACCACCTCAAGGACGCGGCGATTCCGTTCTCGATCAGTGGTGTCAGCCACGCCGACGAACCGCTGTACAGTGTCGCTCGCGGTGGCCTCGTGGCGGCCCGTTCCGACGAGGACGTCGACTACGAAGAAGACGAAGCAGAAGCACCGACGACCGACTGAACACGGTTTCCCACGCTTTTTGTCGAACGAGACGGGAACCGGAGGCGTCGTATTCGGTTTGGAATTACATCGCTCGTGTTAGATGTTACTGGTCCCTGATGTGTACACGGGGCGGTCGTCGACAGGATGCCTCGAGTGTGACACTGGCTGGTGGACACGACTATCCAGATTTGTCACTACCGCTGGGAGTCTCTGACCCCCTTCAGCCATCGTAGAATCGGTTGAACGCGTCCTGCCAACTCTCGAGGCGGATGCCCTCGCTTTCGTGGTCGACTGGGACGTCTGCGAATCCACACCTGTTGCACGCACGCGTCGTCGCGTCACCGAGCGACAGCTGCTCGAGTGGGGCGTCACATCGCGGACACTCCTCCATACACGGTGATTCTGAGGGGGTGAGCATAAGTCTATGTCCTCAATTGATGGTTGTGGATATTACTACTGGACATTTCCAAAACTATTTGTATGCAGGGGATGTATGCTGGTGCATGAGCACGACGTCACCCGCATTCGCCCAGACCATCGAAGGCTGTCGACCAGCAAACGTAACGCCGGTTGCAATCGAAGCAGCAGATCTCGAGTCGACTGCACCGGAGTACCTTCGAGACCTCAAACACGAGTGTACGCGCAACGATTTGTTCCCTGCCGGATTGACCGTGGAGGCGTGTTTTAGCGAGGATTGCTCACTGACCACTCAGGAGGAAGCCGACCGGATCCGTGGCTACGTTCGTGCGGGCGCGTTCCTCGGTGTCGGCACCGTCACCGTTGTATGCGACGACATCGCAAACCCCGAAAAAGTGCGCCCCGCGCTGGCAGCCTGTGCCGAACGGGCGACCCGCGAAGGTCTCGCGTTCGAACTCGACGCACCCATTAGCCTCGACGAATAACTTCGGACGATGCCCATCGGGCCGTCCCGTCGAACCGTCGCCCGTCGTCTCGAGTCAGTCACCGATTTTTCCGATCCGTCACCGACCCTCGAGCAGTACCTCACCCCGGCAGAGATCGCCGCACACATCGCCCATCTCGCGAGTGTGCAGGGTGATCTGACCGACCACCTCGTCCTCGACCTCGGTACCGGGACCGGGATGTTGGCTCTCGCCGCGGGACAGTACGCACCACGTGACGTCATCGGGATCGACGTCGACAGGCGGGCACTCGAGGCGGCCGTGGCGAACGAGGCCCGACTCACCTCGTCACCTGCGTCGAGTCGACACCACTGGCTCTGTGCCGACGTTACACAGCTCCCGATGACGAGAGCCACACTCGAGTCTGGGAACGAACGGGTGACTGTCGTCTCGAATCCGCCGTTCGGTGCCCAACGTGGCAACCGCCACGCCGACAAGCCGTTTCTCCTCGCTGCCTCGAGGCTGGCGGACGTCTCCTACACGATTCACAACGCGGGCAGTCAGTCGTTCGTCGAATCACTAGCGACGGATCACGGCGGAACCGTGACCCACGCATTTGCCGCTACGTTCCCCATCCATCATCAGTTCGCGTTTCACGAGGACGACGCTCGTACGCTCGAGGCCGAGGTGTTTCGAATCGAGTGGAGACGGTCCGGAGGCGAGACGGTCGGTTCCACGTAACGCCGAGGGCGTGTTTTCGATGCGCCGGCTCAATTGTACGATTCCTTACTCGCGATCTGGACGATCGTTTCGCCGGTCGTGACGTACAGGTCGTCATCCACGCGAACGAACTCGAGCGTACCCACGGATGCAGTTTCGTTTTCGGCTGGCAACTCGACGCGCTCAGCCGTCACTGTGCCATCCTGATCGGCCGCCTCACCGTTGTCCGCTGACAGCAGTGACTCCGCCCGGTCGCTCACCTCGAGGTAGAACTCGCCATCTTCGGCCCCAACGGTGATGTTTTGCCCATCAATTTGGGCCCCGGCACGCGACTCGTTGCTCGTGTGTGCGAGGACGCGGTCGTCGTCGTCCTCGAGCCAGACCTGATACACGGTGTCGTTGCCGACGGGTGACCAGCCCTCCCGTTCGGCGGTCACGCTGTCCCGCCAGGCAGGCCCGCCGACAGTGACGGTTGCTTCGCCAGAAAAGGCGAGTTGGTTGGCGGAGACGGCTTCGGTCCATATCTGCCGCTCCGGACTCGAGACGATCACCCCACTGGCATCCAGGCTCCCAGGGTCGAACTCCTCGACACCGACGACCGAGGCGATGGGGTTGTCCACGTCCTCTGCGTACGTGACGCTGTAGTCTTCGATAGTGATCGTCGTCTCGCCGTAGCCCTCGCCATCCCCATCGTAGACGAACAGGTTGACCGGAATTGCCGGCCCGGTAATCGCCGCGAGCACGACCAGGAGGACCACAATAGCGACGGACTGCCGAGAGTAGTCGGTGAGCGGTGCAGGGAGCGACGACCGGGGTCTCGCCACCAGTTCACGAATCCGCTCGAGACGGGCCCTCCCTTTGGGGTTAGATCCCTCGCTCGAGGCCGACTGTGGTGTCCCGCGCTCGAGGACACGAGCCAAGAGCCCGTTCGAGCGGACTTCGTCGGCCGTCGGACGACTGAACCGTCGCTCGAGCCACCGGGGTGCCAGGCCCCGATCGGAACCCGCCACGGCGACGACGACGACGGCAGCGAGGGCGATGACAGCGATGACGCCGGGGCCTTGCAAGAGAATGTAGACGTCAGCGCCGCCGAACCAGTAGATGGCCCACAGCGATTTCGAGAAGCCGTAGACGAGGACGGCGATCCAGAGATAGAGGGCGTTAGGCCGGTGGCCGCGGTACCGGAACAGCGCGAGCGCGAGAAAGAGGCCGATAAAAAAGCCCAGTGCGTGGCCCTGGATGGCAATGGTAGCCCACGACGGTGGTGAGGGGCCCTGTGGTTGGGCAACGTAGTAGCCAATCGGTGTCTGGAGGGCGTCGAAGGTTCTCGAGACGACGCTCTGGAGGCCAACGGTCGCGATGAGGGTCACGATCGGGTAGCGGACGATGGCAAACCCGGCGAAGGCGTAGACGACACCCGAAAAACCGATAACGGGACCGAGAGCGAACAGCCCAGTGAATAGGCCGACGAGCACGACCGCACCCGGGAAAATAGCACACGCCCGAACCCACGGGTTGTGAAGCCATTTCGGCCCCCATCCGTCGGAACCGTCACGCTCTCGAGGGTAGTGACCCCAGGCGTATTCCGCGATCGGTGCGGCGACAACGGTGCCGATCAGATTGCCGGTGATGTGGCCGGCGTGTGCGTGTGAAAACGAGGAACTGAGGATTCCGAGCGGATAGAAAAACGACCAGGCTCTGAACGGCTTGACGACGGGGGAATCGAAATCCGAGATGCCATCCTGGACGAAGAGATAAAACGCGAGGACGAACGCGATGATGATGAGGGTCCCCCAGGGGACCCCATACAGAAACCGGGCCCTGAGCACGTCTCGCCATCGTCGGTTACGGCGCTCGAGGCGGCGGACAGCCACGAGCGAGAGCGCCACGGCAACGACGACGAGGGCGGTAAGCACGGGCTCCAGCCAGTCCATACCCGCCCGTATGGCGGAAGCAGTATAGTGGTTTCTGCTCGAGGACCCTCTTTCGCGTTCGACACTGGAGAAACAGCGGTCGCTGGCACTGGCTTCGAAAGGTACAAGCGACTCACCGGCACAGGTGTTGGTATGGAACTACGGGTCACCGAGAGTAGCGAAAACGAACTCTCGATCGAGATCGCTGGTGAGGACCATACGTTCATGAACGTCCTCAAGGGTGCGCTCTTAGAGCACGCAGACGTCAGCGCCGCAACCTACGACATGACCCCCGAACAGTCGGGTGGACAGACCGATCCAATTCTCACGGTGAAAACCGAAGGCGACGTCGAGCCACTGGACGCGCTCGAGGAGGCTGCAGCGGATATCCGAGCGAAAGCGGCGTCGTTCCGTGACGCGTTCGAAGCGGCTGTCTGAGGCGTATCTATCGAGGCGTGTTTTTTGCGAGAGTGTGGTGGCTCAGAGTCCCAACGCCGTCGTCACTGGTATCCCGATCAGGACAGCACCCAACAGATAGCCACCGATTGCCCCAGCGTTGAGGAGCGGAAGTCCAGCGTGTGCTCGACCTTGCACGACCATATACAGGAGTGTCAGTAACCCGGCGAGCGTGCCGATCATCGCCCCAAGTGCGGGGGTATTGAGCGCGATGACCGGGAGATCGTACAGCGGCGCCTCGAGAAACGTGACCGCGCTGGCGACGAGTATCGTCGGGATGACGGCATCGCCGAGGCCGATGAACAGGGCGTCACGGGCGGGTTCGGGTGGTTCGTCCTCGGTCTGGTCGCCTGTGGCTTCGCTGTCGGAGTCCTCGAGTTCGTCGCCGACTGTCGTGTCACCGTGCTCACCATCCTCGAGCGACTCTGAGGGCCCTGTTGCGGGCTCTTCAGTGCCAACACCTGCCACACTCGTTTCTGCTCCGCCATCGGTTTCTTGGGCACTCTCCTCTCCGTCCTCGAGGGTGTCCGGTTGATTTTCGCTGGCGAGAAACGAGTACGAGAGCGTCGTGGGGATCACGAGTACGACGGGGATACGGAGATCCATGACGCCAGAGGCCAGATCGAGCATGTGTTTGGTTCGGTAGACGCTGATAGCGTCGTAGACGGCGAGCACCACGAGTAAAATGAGAACGGGAAGCAATCCAAGACTGATGCCGAAGATGCCGGCGGCTCCGGCTCCCATGATGACGCCGGCAGTGTCGATGACGTACCATTCAGGATAGCGAAGTAACGCCGCCCCGACAGCCAGTGCAGCGACCAGCGGGAGCGGAAGCAGGACTCCGGAGACGACGATCGGTGGAATAATCGCAGCGAAGACGAACCAGGCCAGCATCACACTCACGCCGACGATGACCAGCCGGATTACCCAGTCGTAGTTGTACTTGAACGCGGCGAGCATGAACGCCGTGGCAACGAGAATAGCGAAAATATATAAAAGGCTGTAGGTGGGATCTTCCGGGTCCTCGACGGCTTGCATCTCCGCTGTGATGAACGGCTCGATGAGTGCAAGTGCGCCGAGTTGGACGCCGAGAAACAACAGACAGCTCAACGCGGTCGCCGCGTAGAGCCCCAGACGATCGTTCATATACCCCCTCTTGTGTGGGCGTTGGTATTGGTGTTGCGCTCGAGGGTTATCGTTCTGCGTGGAGAGCGAGCTCCGGATAACAGGCCTAGTCTGCGTCCAGAGCCGGGTCGATACCCGTCGGAGACGTTCGAAGAGCCTCGTGTACGGACGTTTCAGTCTCGAGCGTACATCGTCGTTCCCAACAGCGCGGGGAGGTGGACGTGATCGGTGGGTGATACGGCCAAGTAGGGCTGGTCGACTGGCCCGAAGACGTCGACGACCCGTCCGACGGTGTCGAGGGAGTCATCGAGCACCATGGTTCCGATCGCGTGTTCGGCACTGGCGTCTTCGGGGCTCCGGAGGATGGCCAGCCCCTGTGCAGTTCGGACGACGGTGCCAACGCGGTACACGTTAGTCGCGCATCGCGACCACGTAGGCCGCGACGGCTTGCACCAGATCGTTTTTCGTCGAGTCCTCGGTGCCACGGACAACGACCCGTCCACGTGGTTCCCAGTGTTCTCGAGAGTAGGCTTTGTCGCGCTCAACGGTGGCGTCGTAGCCGATCTGTTGGACGGCTTTGGCGATTTCCTCGACCGTCGGCTCTTCGACTGCCAACTCGAGGGGAACGCGTCGCCCCTCGGCCCGCGTCCGGGTGGCGTCGAGATAGGCGGGCCAGATGACGTTTTCGACCATACTGGTCATCGGCGGGGACGTTTCTAAACCCTTTTCAAAATCAGTTGGCTGCGGAGCCTGCTTATCGGCGTCGAATCACGAACGCACTGCCGGCCAGGAGCGCCGCGAGGGCGGCCACACTACCGAAGCCGGGGATGGTATCGGCATCGTCGGCTCCGTTGTCAGCAGGCTCATCATGGTCGTCTGCCTCGTCAGCGTCGTCACCTGTCTCTGCATCGTCGTGGTCATCCCCAACGTCTTCTGCAGTTGCGAGTGCCTCGAGTGACTCCTCGTATGCCGCATCTATACTGGCGAGGTCGGCTTCGACCTCGCTGTGGGCGTCCGTGTGGATCGCCGCGAAGATTTCCTCGACGGCGTAGACGGTTTTCGGCGCTGGTTGACTCATATCGCTATCGTCGACGGCTGCATACTGCCCTTCTTGCATCGCGGTGGTTTCGTTCAGCGCGTCAGAGACAGGTGGTTCTGCGCCCCAGAACTCGCCGTAGACGATCCACTCGGGATCTTCATCAAGCACGGTTTCGTCGCTGATCGGTTCCCACATTTCGATACCGGCTTCTGCAGCCAGGTTTTCGACACCAGCCGTCGTCAGCACTTCGTGCTGGAACGTCGCGGAGCCGGCGGTGAACCCTTCGTCATCCATCGCGTACAGCGTCAGTGGGTGGTCCTCGTCGGCCACCGCTTCGTCGATCGTCTCGAGTCGCTCAGTCATCCACTCGTTCGCGACGTTCGCGCCGTCACACGCACCGGCCAACTGGCCAGCCGTTTCGATGTCATCGGATACCTGCTCGAGTGAGGCTGCGCTCTCGAACACGTACACGTCAATACCGGCATCGCGCAACTGGTCGACGACGCCCTCGTCAGCGATGGACGCGGCGAGTACGATGTCCGGATCGAGTGCGATGACTTCTTCTTCGATTACTTCGAGGCCATCGTCTCCGGTAATGTCGGTCTGGTCGTCGACGTCGAGGCCGTCAGTGTACTGGCTCACTGGCATCCCAACGACGCGATCGTCGGCACCGATTTTGAACAACTTCTGTGCGTCACTCGGATGCAGTGCCACAATCGACTCCGGTGTCTCCTCTATCGTATGCGCTTCACCCGTTGCATCCTCGAGTTCGATTGGATACTGACACTCGCCATCAGTTGTCTGTGTCGCCGATACCGTTGCACCCAGTGCGGCTCCCGACGCGGCGGTAGCCACCAGCACCACCATCGAGAGTACGAATAGTCGTCGCATGCGGTGTCACTCAGCCCGTATCCAATAAATATTTATCTAAAGCAAGCGAGCTTGTGTAGTATGTACCGGCCGGGGCGAATACTCGCGTGGTCAGCCGGGTTGACGGCACTGCTCGTTGCTGTCGTCATCGTGAGCGCCGCGCTCGGCCCCGTTCGTATCGACCCGGTCACCGTCTCCCTCGCCGCACTCAACATGCTACAGGTGCCAACCGGCCTCGAGTGGCGAGTCACGACTGCCTTTCCAATATCGGGATCACTGCGATATCCGGGGCTCCGGTACGCGCCGGTGTTCGCCTTCGACGTCCCCGAGACGTCACAGACCATCGTCGGCGACGTGCGACTCCCACGCATCGCGCTCGCAGCGACGGTGGGCTTCGGCCTCGCCGCTGCGGGGACCGTGATGCAGGGGTTCTTCCGAAACCCCCTGGCGGACCCGTCGATCATCGGGGTTTCGACTGGGGCCGCGGCGGGCGCGGTGGCGGCGATCGCGTTCCCAGCGCTGGTGCCGTTCGGTGGGTTGCACCTTTCGGCGTTCGTTGGTGCACTCCTCACCGCATTTGCCGTGTACGCGATTGCGACGGAAGGTGGGCGAACCCCTGTCGCGACACTGCTCCTCGCTGGTGTTGCCGTCCAGGCCTTCCTCGGGGCGATGATCTCGTACATGCTCGTCCATAGCGGTGAGAACCTGCGACAGGCCGTTATCTGGATGATGGGACACCTCCACGCGAGTAACTGGGTGGACGTCCAGTTCGCGCTCCCATTTGCGCTGGTCGGTGTCGGCCTCTTAGCAGCCTTCACGCGTGACATGAACGTCCTCTTACTCGGGGAGACCGAAGCCAGTCAGCTCGGGGTCGACGTCGAGCGGACGAAACTCATCTTGCTCGTCATCGCCACGATCGTCACCGCGGCTGGCGTTGCCGTCGCCGGCGTCATCGGTTTCGTCGGCCTCGTCGTCCCCCACATGATGCGCCTGATCGTTGGCCCGGATCACCGCATCTTGTTACCGACGAGCGCCCTCGCCGGTGCCTCGTTTCTGGTGCTCACCGATACCATCGCTCGAGCGGGCCCGGCTGAGGTACCAGTGGGAATCGTCACAGCTGCCCTCGGGGCGCCGTTTTTCCTGTTCTTACTCAAAAAACGGGAGGTGCACGCAGTATGAGCGAGCAGCGCGATATTCAAGACCACGCACACGATCCACTCGTCACAGTCGAAGCGGTCGACCTCGCTTATGACTCCCTGACCGTCCTCGAGGAGGTCTCCTTCGCGATCGACCGTGGCTCTTTCGTCGGCCTCATCGGACCGAACGGTGCCGGGAAGACCTCGCTCGTCCACGCGCTCGCGGGGGGACGCGCCCCAGCGGTTTCTGGTCGGATCACCGTCGACGGCCAGGCGATGCAGGCTCTCAGCGCACGGGCCTCGAGTCGTCTCGTGAGCGTGGTCCCCCAGGATACCGCGTTGTCGTTTTCGTTTCCCGTCCGGCGAATCGTCGAGATGGGGCGACACCCCCATCGGTCCCGATTTTCTCCACCCTCGAGCGACGATCAGGCACTGGTCGATCGGGCGCTCGAGCGGACGCGGACGGCGCAGTTTGCGGACCGATCGATCGACGAAATCAGTGGCGGGGAACGTCAACGGGTGTTATTCGCGCGGGCGCTGGCACAGGACACGCCGCTCATGCTCCTCGATGAACCGACGGCCAGTCTGGATATCAATCACCAGATCGAGACGCTCGAGTTGGCCCGGGACCTCACCGCTGACGGCCGCACGATCGTCGCTGCAATCCACGACCTGGAACTCGCTGCTCGCTACTGCGATCGGCTTATTCTCCTGGCAAACGGAACGGTCCAGGCCGATGGCGAGCCAGAATCAGTGCTCACCGCGCCAGCACTCGAAGACGCGTTCGACGCTGAAACCGTCGTCGGGAGGAATCCAGTCACCGGTAGGCCCACCGTGACAGCGGTGTCGACCGGAGAGCGAGAGGCCCAGGCGTCGCGGCTTTCGGACCGGTCTGTGCACGTCATCGGGGGCGGCGCTGGTGGGGCTACCGTCCTCGAGCGGGTAGCGACAACGGGAGCGAAGACGTCGGTCGGCCCCGTATCGTCCGACAGTATCGTCACACAACGGGCCCAAACCCTACCGAGTGAGTGTCTGACCACAGAACCCTTTGCCCCAGTGTCAGATGCCCTTCGCCGAGCAGTACTCGAGCGGTGTCAGAACGCTGATGTGGTTATCGTCGCAGACGCGGTGGTGACTGCTGGCAACCAGCTGCTCTTCGAGGAGTTGGACCCGGAGATGGAGATGGTCATCGTGGAAACCACGCCGTTCTCGCGTCGGAATTTCGCGGGAACGGGGGCCACAGAAACCTACCGGAGTATCCGAGAGCGGGCGGTCGAGGCAACCCCTGCAGGCGTCGTCGATGCCGTCGAACGGTGTTGTATCGGCGCTTCCGGGAAGAGTACGAGAGAATCGAGCGATCGGTCGCCACCAGAGACCACGACGGACGACTAAACGGGCGAAAGCCGAGCGCGACGGACTGGACGGTTTTTTACCCTTCGACCTCCGAGTGGCGAGCAATGAACACGGATCACGACTACGAGGCTCTTGGCCTCGTTGCTGGGCTGGAAATCCACCAGCAATTGGATACTTCGACGAAGCTGTTCTGTGCCTGTCCGACCGACCTCCGCGACCCCGAGGAGGCAACACGACAGTTCACCCGGTATCTTCACCCCACGCGCAGCGAGCTCGGCGAGCTCGACCAGGCGGCCGTCGAAGAGAGTCGTGTCGAACGGGAGTTCACCTACCTCGGCTACGACAGCACCTGTCTGGTCGAAGCGGACGACGAACCACCACATCGCCTTGACGACGAGGCGCTCGAGACGGCCCTCGAGGTCGCCCAGCTGATGGATATGACGCCGGTCGATCAGGCCAACGTCATGCGAAAAATCGTCGTCGACGGGTCGAACACCTCCGGATTCCAGCGCTCGACGTTGATCGCGACCGGCGGGGCAATCGAGACCAGCGACGGGGCCGTCGGTATCGAAGACCTGCTCCTCGAGGAAGAGAGTGCCCAGCGCGTCGAGGAAACCGACGACGGCGTCACCTACAGCCTCGACCGGTTGGGCATTCCGCTCGTCGAAATCGGCACCAGTCCCGACATCCGGTCGCCAGAACAGGCCCAGGAAGCGGCCGAGCAGATCGGTATGTTACTTCGATCCACTGGCAAAGTCAAACGCGGTCTCGGGACGATCAGACAGGACGTCAACGTCTCGATCGCAGACGGTGCCCGCGTCGAGATCAAGGGCGTCCAGAGCCTCGATGATATCGCGGACATCGTTCGGTTCGAGGTCTCGAGGCAGGCCGAACTGGTCGAAATCAGCGACAAACTCGCCGAGCGAGACGCAGCTGTCCACGATCCCGCTGACGTCACGGCGGTGTTCGACGGGACCGAGAGTGGTGTCATCGCCGGAGCACTGAACGCCGGCGGCTCCGTCTTCGGGGTTCGACTCGAGGGATTCGATGGGCTGGTCGGTCGTGAGATTGCGCCGGACAGACGGCTCGGAACGGAGTTTTCGGATCACGCGAAACGCCACGGTGCCGGTGGTATCTTCCACACTGACGAACTGCCAGCGTACGGCGTCACCGACGAGGAAGTGACGGCGCTTCGGGAGGCTGTCGATGCCTCCGCATCGGACGCTGTCGCCATCGTGGCTGCCGACACTGCCGTCTCGAAATCGGCGATCGAAGCCGTCGCCGAACGCGCACGAACGGCCATCGAGGGCGTTCCCGAGGAAACCCGTGGGGCCAACCAGGACGGCACGACCCGATATCTCCGTCCACTTCCCGGTGCGGCACGGATGTACCCCGAAACGGACGTTCCGCCAGTTGAGCCCGACCCGAGCGACGTCGCCGAACCGGAACTGCTCACCGAGAAAGTCACGCGATATCAGGATGCGTTCGGCCTCGATGCTGGACTGGCACAACAGGTCGCCTACGGTCGTCGTATGCCGCTTTTCGAATCGGTCGTGAACGATGGTATCGATCCAACTTTCGCGGCGACGACCCTCGAGTCGACGCTCACTGAACTCCGCCGTGATGACGTCCCCGTGGAGGCACTCGAGGACCATCATCTCGAAACCGTGTTTGCGATGGCTGACGATGGAGAGCTGGCGACAGAGGGTGTCCCTGACCTCCTGCAAGCCGTCGCTCGGTCACCTGAACGCGATCCGCGAGCCGTGGCTGAGGAAGCCGGGCTCGGGTCAGCAGCCGAAGACGACGTCCGGGAGGCCGTCCTTGAGGTCGTCGAGCGAAACGAATCCCAGGTCGAGTCTGAGGGAATGCAGGCGTTCTCCGGACTCATGGGCGAGTGTATGGGTGCCCTTCGCGGGAAAGCAGACGGCGACCTGGTGAGCCAGATCCTGCGTGAGGAGATTCAAAAGCGCGCCTGATTACCCGTTTTTACGATCGTTGCAGGTTGGAGTCACTATAACTCGATGACGTCATCGAACAGGTGACCGAGCGTCGTCAGGGTTTGTTCGTCGTGCGGCCCGTTTTCAACGTGAATGTACGCCGTGGCGTCCGTTCGTGTGATTTGTTCGAGTGAAACGTGTAAGAAGCGAAACGTCATCTCGAGGCCCTTCTCCTCGAGCAGTGGTGTCAACGATTCGAACCAGAGAACTGGCGTCTCCGATGAGTCATACTGTGACAGCGTATCACCGATGGCCAGACCGAGTCCGGTGACGTCCTCGGTGGCGACGGTCCGAATGTGCGCTTGGGGAAGCGTGACTGTCCCAGATGTTGCACCGACCGAACGGGTAAGCTCACCGACAGAAACGATGCCGAGTCCCGACGGGAACTGGCCGATTTGGCTGCGCCATGCCTCGAGGAGCGATTCAGCCGTGTGCGTCCTCGAGACGACCACTGGCGGAGTATCTCTATCGGTATCGGCAGGTGGCGTTTTCGCCGGTCGAGTGCCTTCCCCCTCCGTTTCGGTTTCAGCCTGGTGGCTACGGTCACCGGTGCGCACTGCCTCGACGTGTTCGACCGTCTCGACCGCGTCGAGTGCCGGCCCAACGACGAGCACGCTCGAGCCTGCATCGTGTTGGCCGAGCGTTGGGGGGATGGCACGGTCCATATGGGCAGGTCGGGGCTAATGGTAATAAAGTGTCCGGCCAGTTTCGGACACTGTTGGTACTGGGGCGCGGGCGGGCCGTGAGGAATGTTCGCGATGGGTACGATCGTGGCCGAAAGACATCTGGCGCATCACTCGCTTCCTCTCAGTCACTCTCGTCGATTGTGGAGAGCCACCGTCACAAACCCGAACCGTTAGGAGCACGCACCGGCGATGGTCTGGCATGGACGTCCCCTGCGTCAAAGTTCGCCCGAGCGATGGGGAGCGTGCCCGATCGCTCCTCGCCGACGCAGATCGTATCGACGATGCCTACGAGATCACTGTTCGCGACGGCTGGCTGTACATTCCCGTGCAGGATGGGAATCCCCCAGCGAACCTTGAGGACGCACTTCAAGACGGATACGAACTGGTGAAGGCGTCGCCACCAGCCCGAGACACACAGACGACGCCGAGTGATCTCCTGGGGTTCGACCCGGCGTACGAACGCGTGGGAGAAACCGCGCTGCTCGAGGAGGACGACCCCGAGCGAGCCCGACAGATCGCGGATGCCATCGTCGCCTCAGACCTGCCCCTCGAGACGGTGTTGAACAAGGCCTCGAAGATCAAGGGCGAAACCCGCGTGCGCGACTGGGAGGTACTTGCAGGCGAGGACACCACGGTCGTCCACAGGGAGTACGGCTGTACGTTCCGGTTCGATCTGGCTGAAGTATACTTTTCACCGCGTCTCGCCACCGAACGTCACCGTATCGTCGAACAGGTCGCTCCCGACGAGCACGTCATCGACCTGTTCGCTGGTGTTGGCCCCTTCGTCATCCCGATGGCCAAGCGTGGGGCGAGCTGTGTCGCCATCGACATCAACCCCACTGCAATCGATTCGCTTCGTGAAAACGCCGCCCTGAACGGCGTCAGCGAACACATTACCGCTATTGCCGATGACGTGCGTGCCGTTGCACCCTCCTACGAGGATCAGGCCGACCGCCTGATCATGAACCTTCCCCACAGCGCGAACGAGTTTCTCGAGGCTGCTGTCACTATGGCCGGCTCCGACTGCATCCTCCACTATTACGATATTCAACACGAGGACGATCCGTTCGGACCCGGCGAGCGCGCAATCCGTGCGGCGGCCGAACCCGCCTATCAGGTTACTGTCGAGCATACCCGCGTCGTCAGGTCTTACGCGCCTCACGAGGTCAACGTCTGCCTCGACGTCCGTCTCGAGCGATCCTCGCCCGATCCGGGGTGAGCAGTGTGACCGGGCCTCGGGTGCTCGAGTCGATTCGGAATCCTTATGCCGGCTATCGGTCCTACGTAGTGATAGTGCCAGTGTAGCTCAGCCGGCAGAGCGAATCCTTCGTAAGGATTAGGTCGAGGGTTCAAATCCCTCCACTGGCTC
>PUKM01000028.1 GCA_003552325.1 Natrialbaceae archaeon
AACCGCGTCGGCGCACACTCGAGGTCGACCTCGACGGGGATGTGGCCTCGCGGGGTGATGTTGCCGCGCTCGTGGTGGATACTGAGCAGGTTCCCGCCGTTTTCGCTGATCGGCTGGAGTGCACGGAGGAGTTCGCCAGGTTCGTCGACGAGCTCGAGGCGGACGGTGTAGGCCTGGATCCCACCGTCGGTCTCGGCTGTCGGTGCGTGGCTTGCCCCGTCGGGGTCGCTCGTCGGGGCTGGTGTCGAGTGCCCACCCGTACGTTCGTCAGTCATCGACGATCCCTCCCGGTGGGTGTCCACGCGCAGTCATGGGGGAAACTGGGAAACGGGCATAAAAAAGGGTATAGACGCCGCCAAAACTCACCGGCCGTGTCAGCATGCCTCATAGTTTCTGGGTGTTTTCAGCCAGCCGTATCCGTAGACACCACTCCATCGAGGCTGGGGGACGCTGCCTCGAGTGGCTGCCCGTCGATACAGACCCCTCGAGCGTGTAGCCCATTTCGAATCCGTTTAACCACTCGCGTTCGTACGAGCACCAATGGCACAGTCGTTGGCGACGCACCAGCAGGCCGTCCTGGCGGCACTGCACAACACAGAGCCGGGTGAGCCTGGATGACCGGCGACGATCACGAAGGGGCACCGAGCGGGCGAGAGTCCTCGAGGTGTCAGGTCTGTGGCGAGCCAACCGAGGCCGCAGGGAGGACCGTCGAAGAAGACGTGCTGGTGTGTTCCAGGGGTTGTCAGGCCGTCTGGAATGCACTCGGGCCGATCGATTCCGAACCCGTCAGTATCGATGGACCGTTGTCGACAGCCACGGCGCAGTCGGATACTCGAGGCGACCAGGAGCCCGGGGCGAGCGAACCCGAGGAGGATCCTCGAGCAGGACGGCAGTCAGACGGGGACGTGACTGATGGTGAGAAAGACGACGGTGATGGAGATGGTGGTGCTGAAGACGAAACCGGTGAGAGGACTGTCGACGATGACCGCGATGGAACCAGTGGTGAGGAGGAGACGGATGAAACCGAAGACGGAGCAGAATCGGAGCCACGCATCCGACGGACCTACCTTCGGATCGACGGCATGCACTCGGCCACCGACGAGGCCTACCTCGAGTCCGTCGCCGACGGCCTCCCCGGCGTCGTCGAGGCCGAAGCCAGCCACGTCACCGAATCGATCCGCGTCGATCACGACAAAACCCGGGCCACCCCACTCGGGGTCCGAGACGAACTGACGCAGATGGGGTTCACCGCCTATCTCCGTGAGGACTCCTCGGCAACCCCGGATGCGATGGCCGGCCCCTCACGACGATCACGAGAGATGTCGGGGCTCAGAAAGCGACGCTCGGACGATATGCTCGAGGTGCGGTACATCCTCGGCGTCGTCTTCGGCTCGTTTCTGCTCGTCCCGTACGTCACGATTCTGTACCCGGCCTACCTCGCGATGTTGTTTCCCGAGGGCCCTCTCCAATCGTTCGGGGAGTTGTTCACCGACAGCGGCGTCCTCTTTTTACGCCTCTATTTCGTCATGACGGGGATCGTCCTCTACATTACGGGGAAGCCGCTTCTCCGCGGGGCGTACATCAGTCTCAAGATGCGCCGCCCGTCGATCGACCTGTTGGCGTCGATCGCCATCGTCAGCGCCTTCGGCTACAGCACCGTCACCGTCATGGTCGCCGGCACGGACGTCTACTTCGATCTGGTCATCGCCATCGCTGCGCTCGTCATGGGGGCGATCCTGTACGAATCATGGGTCAAAGAGCGCGGGCTCGAGAAGTTGACCGAACTTACGATCTCACAGGTGGATACGGCTCGGCGATACGACGACGGCACGACCACGGAGGTCGACGTCGAGGACCTCGAGCCTGGGGAAACCGTGCTCGTCAGAGCCGGTGAACGCGTGCCGATCGACGGCACCCTCGCCGAAGGCTCCTGTACCGTCGACGAGGCGATCATGACCGGTGAATCCATCCCAATCAGGAAAACGACCGGCGACGACCTCATCGGCGGCTCCATCGTCACCAGTGGTGCGGCCGTTGTCGACGTTGGCGAGGAACCGGCGAGCAGCCTCGAGCGCCTGACCGAGACGGTCTGGAACCTCCAGAGTTCGACACACGGCGATCACCGCCACACGGACGCCCTCGCCAGTCGAACCCTCCCGCTCCTCGCTGGGGTCTCGGTACTGGCTGCCCTCGGTGGGACAGTGCTCGGCGGCGGGCCAACCGCCGGCCTCCTCGCGTTTTTCGCCACCTGGTTCGTCGCGGCCCCCTGGATGATCGGTCTCTCGACGCCGTTGACGACGGCCTCGAACATCGAAGCCGCCCTCGAGCGAGGGATCGTCATCTTCGACGAGACGGTCTTCGCCCGGATTCGGTCCATCGATACCGTCGTCTTCGACAAAACGGGCACGCTCACCGAGGGAACCATGACCGTGCTCGAGGCCGATGCACCCGAGGACGTTCTCGAAGCGGTCGCCGCAATCGAAGCCCGTGCGGCCCATCCCGTCGGGGATGCGATCGCCACCGCCTTCGGTCCGGAGGCCTCGTCACCGGACGCGGAAGACGTGCGGTTCGACGGCGGTGTCCCCGATGATACGCCGCTCGACACTCCGGCAGCTACGGATCCGACGTCTGTGTCAGCCTTCGAGAGTTACGACAACGGTGTCGGCGGGACCGTCGGCGGTGACGCGTACCTGATCGGCCACCCGGATCTCTTCGTCACGGAGGGATGGTCGATCGACGACGACCTCCTCGAGCGACTCGGGGAAGCCCGTGGCTTCGGTCGGTTGCCGGTGGCCGTCGGTCGCAACGGCAGTGCCGTTGGCCTGATCGTCGTCGGTGATGACGTTCGTGAGGGCTGGGAAGAAACCCTCACCGAACTGGCCAGCCGCGACCTCGGGGTCATGGTCGTCACCGGCGACGATGCCTCCGCGACCGAACGGTTCCTCGAGCATCCGGCTGTGAGTCAGGCCATCCCCAACGTCTCACCCGCCGGCAAGGTTGCCGCGATCCGCCACCTCGAGCGTGATCGAAACGTCGCCATGGTCGGTGACGGGACGAACGACGCCCCGGCATTGGCCGAGGCGACCCTCGGCGTATCACTCGGGGGCGGGACTGACCTCGCCTCGGACGCGGCGGATCTGGCACTCGCCGAGGACGACCTCGAGTCACTCTTGACGACGTTCGACGT
>PUKM01000128.1 GCA_003552325.1 Natrialbaceae archaeon
AGCTGGAACATTACGCTCGGGCCCGTTATGGTCGTCCTGACAGCGTTCACCTTCGGGGGAGCCGCGGTTGCCGCCCACCGACGGCAGGCACTTCCCGCAACCGACCAGTTTCGTGTCGAGGTCCCCCCACTGCTCGAGCGCACCACCGATCACCGTGACCAGGTCCTCACCATCGCTCTCGCGCTGTCGGTCGTCCTCCTCCTCGCGAGCGTTGGCTACGCCGTCGCGTTCACCAGCCACGACGACGAGTTCTCCTCGATCGCCGTGCTGACCGAACGCGAAGACGGAGAGTTCGTGCTGGGTGAAACACCACGAGAACTCGAACGCGGAGACACCACGGACGTCCTCATCGAGGTGACGAACGAAGAGGGGGAGGACACGCCCTATACGCTCGTCGCCCTCGAGCAATCGATCACCGTCGATGGAAACGACGTGGGTGTCGACGACCAGCGCGAACGCGACCGCCTCGAGTTCGACCTGGCGGCCGGTGAAACGGGACAGTTCGAGGACGAACTCGAGCCGACGACCACCGGCGACGTCCGCTTCGTCTGGCTCCTGTACGTCGACGGAGACGTCCCCGAGGACCCGAGTGGCGAGACCGCCGACTACGAGACGTATCTGACGCTCGAGGTGAGCGAGGAATCGTGATGGCTGAGCCGTCGCTGCATCGGAAACCAATCGTCCCGCTCAGTCACCGTGTATCGATTCACCACGGTTCAACCGCGAGGCGATCGTAAACGTCTGCTCGGCTTCCCGCCGAGTCGGGAAGTGTGCAGCCATGTACCGAGCCGTCGCGATGAGCGGGCGATGCGCACTGGCAGCGTCCACGTCTGCCGCCTCGAGCCGGTCGAACTCCTGGAAGGCCGCCTCGAGGTTCTGAATCGTGTGGAATCCGGCGTCTTCGCGCAGGAGCCCGTGGCCCAGGGTTCGCTTGAGTGCCGCGGGATCACCATCGCAGTCGACGTGTTCGGCCACGAGTCGACCGGCCTCGTTGACCTCGCCCTCGGTGTCGAACGTCTCGAGCAGGGCCGTCCGGATCGTCTCGGGGTCGCGGCCGGTGTCGTGTTCACCCGGTTTCGGAATCGGTGCTGGCGGTGTGTTGAGGAACCGATCGAGGTAGACGTTGATCGCGGCGTCGAACACGCCTCGGTAGAGTTCGACCGCATCGGTTCGGCGAGTCGCCTGCGCGACGGCGTTCGCGTAGGTGAACGTATGGTGGACCGTATTCCAGTCCGAAAACTCGTTTGCGACCCCGAACTGAGCCACCCGCGTCGTGGCCGCTTCGGTTACGACCGCCGCGAGTGTCTCGGCGCTGGCACCAGCAGCGATCGCATCGGCGAGGCCGTCGACGATGGCTTCGGGATCGTCACCGAGCAACGTCTCGTGGAACGCCGGCGTGGGTTCCCAGGTCTTTCCGCTTCCGTCTTCGACGAGGGCCTCGAGCCCGCTCGTCTCGCTCACGTCCCCGCCGTAGACCTCCTCGAGCAGGGCGACGAGATCGACCGGTTGTCGCCAGGAGGACCGTTCGTCGCTCCGGGTTGCCGTCACGAGCGGATCGATCAGGGCGGCCAGAACGTCGTCTGCTGCCTCCCAGCCGACGTGCTCGAGGCACTCGAAGGCCGTGTTGGCGAAATCGAGGACGTGGCCCGTCGAGAGATACGGATGGTCGGTCGCCGCGGCGAAGACGAGTTCGGCCACCTCGGCCTCGCTGTGGCCGGCGGCGATAGCCGTCCGCAAACAGCGTTCAGCGCCGTCGGCGTCTCTGACCTCGACACAGTCCCGGAACCAGCCCTTGAGCCGTTCGAAGGCAACGTCGGTGGTCGAAAACGACGGCTGGTCGAAGTTCGGGGCCTCACCCGCACAGTCACTCGCGACGTGACGGACGCCCGTGTAGAGCGCCCGTTTCTGATCTGCTGGCTCGAGGTCGTCCATCACGTTCGCCAGACAGCCGAGAATCGTCGGGCCGGACGACCAGCCCATCTCTCGATACCGCGTGGCGAACTGGAGGGTCGTCGCCATCGGTTCTCGATACCCGACGTCCGCGTCGAGCAGCCCGATCGTCGATTTGGCGATCACGAGCCGGAGGTTCTCCTCGAGGCCGGTTTCGAGACGGTCGCCCCAGTGGGTCGCCGGGGATTTCTCGAGGGGTGGGTTCGGGTCGACGTAGACGGTGCCGTCGCGAACCTCGGTGGGATAGGTCTGGACGTCGTCCGCCCAGGGGTCGAACGTATCCCCACAGGAGAGTTCGAACCGGGCGTGATGCCAGTGGCAGGTCAGGATACCGTCGTCGACGCTTCCTTCAGCCAATGGAAAGCCCATGTGGGGACACCGGTTGTCGACGGCCCGTATCTCACCGTCGTGGGCGAACAGTGCGATCGCCGTCCCGTTTTTCGAGACGAGTTTCCGGCCCTCACGCTCGAGTTCCTCGAGGGAGGCCGCTTCGACGAACCGCGAATCGGTAGACATACGCGAACGATGGGTGGGGATCCCTATAGTCGTTGGCTGACGTTCGGGGTTCAGGCAGTTGTTCACTCCTCGTCCGCCGGTACCACGCGTTTGCCGGTCTCCATCGGCACGACGTGCTGGTCGGCGTCGGCCCACTCGGCCTCGAGTTCTCGTCCCTCGAACAACCGGTCGAGAAAGACCGCCAGACCAGCGACTTCGGAGTGGGGCTGGTTTGTCACCCCGACGTTCCAGTCGGCTTCCTCGTAGATATCGAACGGCACCTTCTCGCCACCGACGACGATCAGGAGTGGCTTCGCGTCGTCGAACACCGCCGCTCGCACTTCCCGCTCAACGTCCTGGACGCGCTCGCCGTACATCGTCAGGTGAACGATCACGCCGTCCCAGCCCCGAACGATCCCACGTGGTGCGTCCGTCAATTCGACCGAAAAGGGACCGCCAAAGCGCTCGGTGATGTCCGCGACAGTCTCGAGCGACTGGCTCGCGTTATCGGGCAACAGCACGCGGTCTGCACCGAGCGCTCGAGCAGTCAACCCCACGTGTGTCGTCATGCGCTCGTCCCGGCCTGGGCGGTGGCCGAGCCGTAACACCGCGACTTCGGGCGTCTCGTTCATACCGGACATCACTAATGGCGACGGTTAGGGGGTTTCGTTTTGGAGGCACTGGCAGACGGGGTGGGCCAACGGACGGCCAGAATAGTCTCGCGTTTGGCAGAG
>PUKM01000227.1 GCA_003552325.1 Natrialbaceae archaeon
AGACTCGAGGCCCCGATGGCGGCGAGGTGGCCGGTTTCGACGCGCAGGAAGTCTTCGGCACCGACCGCCTCGGCCACCCGTCTGGCACCGGTCAGCTCGCGGTCTGCCGTCCGCTGCCCGTAGGACGTGTGGAGCGCGTAGATATCGTAGTCACGGTCTTTCGCGTCGTATGCAGCTGTCGCACTGTCCATCCCGCCCGAGAGCAGGACTACGGCGCGTTTGGGTGTCGTCTGTGTTGGTGTCATGGGTATCAGGTGTTGGGGGCGTCGTTCCAGAGGTCGACGTGGAGCCGGGGCGTGTACCGAAAGCCGTACTCGAGGGCGAGGTCGCTCACGACCGCTCGTGACTCCTCGAGTCGCTCACGTGTCGCGCCTTCGGGCATCAAGAGGACGGCATCGTTCGGGATCGGGACCGTCGCTGCCTCTCGAAGTTGCTCGAGGAGGGCGGTGATTTCGGCCAGATCGGCGTCGTCGGCGACGACGAACTTGAGCTGAAATTGAGTGGACTCGACGAGCGCACAGAGGGCGTCGATGTCGAGCCGCCGGTTTTCGTGTCTCTCCTCCCACGTCGCCGGATCGACGGCCTCGGTGTCCCCGACGGAGCCCGTCCCCCCGCCCGTTGGCCCCCGGGTAGCCGTGGGCGTCGAACTCGAGAGCTTCGGGCTGATCGATGCCAGATCGATCGGCACGTCACGGGCGATGGTCCCGTTGGTTTCGACCGTCGTGTGATAGCCACGGTCGGCGAGGGCCTCGAGCAGCGGTTCGATCCCGTCGTGGAGCATGGGTTCCCCGCCGGTGACGACGACGTGGTCGGCCTGGTCGTAGGCATCGATGGCCTCGAGGATCTCGGTTCGACTCATCCAGGCGTGACTCGGCTCCCAGGAGGTGTGATAGGAGTCACAGAACCAACAACGGAGGTTACAGCCACTGGTTCGGACGAACACCGACGGGACGCCGGCCAGAGTTCCCTCCCCCTGGAGTGAGTAAAACAGCTCGTTGATCGGGAGGGCATCCCCACCAGCCGGCTCGGGATCCCCTCGTTCCACCCGTTCGCTGACGGGCATCTCAGACGCCTCCCGTACAGAGCTCTCCCGTCTCGGCGACCGACACCCGGACGGCCTCGACGGTGTCCCCGAGACGGTCCAGCAACTTCTGCTCGAGCAAGACGGCCATCACCTCCGCGGTGGGTGGATGCTCGAGGACGACGATGCCATCACCGTCACCGGCAGTCTCGAACGCCTCGACCAGCGGATCGCCCTGCTCGAGCAAGAACATGTGGTCCCACTCGTCGATAATCGAGGTCACCTCGCCCTTGTCGACGACCCACCCGTCGTTTGTGAGCTTCCCATCGATTTCGACCGTGATCTCGTAATTGTGCCCGTGTGGCCGCGAGCACTTTCCAGCGTGATGGCGCAACCGGTGGCCCGCGCTGATCCGAATCGGTCGATCACCGCCAACGGTCAGTGTTCGACGCCGTCCAATCACGGCGTCACTCGAGATATCTTCCTTGAGTATTCTTTGAGTCATACTCCAATATTATCTGAACGTGTCTTAACTGTTGTCCATCCCACGCCTGTCTATTCTCGAGGACCGAAATGACTACTAGATCGGCGTTCGTGTGGGCACTCGAGACCGTGTCAGGGGACACTACAGACCCGCTTACCGTAGACGACGAACTCCTCGCCCGTGCCAGGATACACGCGCGAGAGGTTCCGATCGACGTCGACTGGGATGCCCTCGAGTGGGCGGTGTCCGCCCGAGCCAAACGGTGGGCTGGCCGCTGTCAGTGGGACCGACGTCGGGAAGTCGCGACGATCGTCCTCTCACGCCAGGCCTACGAGACGTACGACTGGGAGACGTTCGCGGCGGTGGTCCGCCACGAACTGATTCACGCCTGGGAGTTTCAACGGTACGGTAAATCCGGTCACGGCACGCGCTTTCGAGAGAAAGCAGCGGCGCTCGAGGCCCCACGCCACTGTCCGTCGTTCAGCACCCCGCGTTACCGCCTGTGGTGTTCGAACGATGACTGCACCTGGGGGGCTCGGCGTCACCGGGCCTCACCGCCAGTAACGACACCAGAACGGTATCAGTGTGGTGGGTGTGGTGCAGACTACGTCGTCGAACACGTCGCCAGTGGCCGACGATGGACCTGCTCGAGCGGCTACGGCGGGGTGAAAGCCGCCCTCGGTGAGGAGTGGTGAGATCCCGTACAGTTATTGGGGTGCGAGAACCGGAGTCGGTATGGACGTCCTCAAACGCGTACACATCGTTCCCCTGGGCTACGAATACGACCGGGTGCTCGAGCCGCTCGAGGATTATCGGGCGGACCTGGTCTACGTCCTCGAGCACGATGCCGAGCGACCCGGGAACGGGCGTTCGACGGCGGAACAAGCGGTAACGCCTGCCTATCGCGAGTCCTTGATCGATGCCCTCGAATCGATCACGACGGTGCGCCGACGTGGCTGTAATTTGATGGACGTCTACGACGTGCTCGGTACCGTGACGACCCTCGCTGACGAACATGCCGAGGACGCCGTCTACGTCAACGTCTCCGGTGGCGGTACCATCGCGGCCATTGGAGCGACGATGGCCTGTATGGACGTATCGACGGACGCCACGGCCTACTACGTCGAACCCGAATCCTACGCCTACGACATGCTCGAGGAACCGCTCTCCTCGGGCACGACCGACATCTACAGTCTCCCGACGTACCCGATCGAGTCGCCGACACGTGACCAGATCGCGATTATGGAGTTTCTCGCGGACCCAACGATTTGGGACGGTTACCACGACGATCGAACGAGCCCACCGAAAAAGAAAGACTGCATCGAGTTCGCGCGCGACACCGGACTCTCGTTTATGGCCGACCGCGCCCCGCCCGAGGCACACCCCGGCGGCGAGGACAAAGGAGCCTTCCGGGTGCTCGACTCGCGGGTTCTCGAGCCGCTGGCTGCCGATGGCTACGTCGAGGTCGAAGCCGTCGGTCGGCGGCGCGTGATCAGACTCACTGAACAGGGCGAAAACGCGTATCGGGCGTTCAAACACAAACTCGAGCACGCCGATAAGTACGCTGCGTGAGGTGCGTTGTGTGTGGACAATCAGCAATCCACCGCACTCGACGGCGACGCCGAACCAAACGGGTTTTAAACAGGGGTGCCATAGCCCTCTCCAAGAG
>PUKM01000186.1 GCA_003552325.1 Natrialbaceae archaeon
CTCGGTGGAACCGGTGTCGGTGCACAGGAAACCGGTGACACTGGCGTTCCCGTCGCGGACGACGAACTTGCTTCCCTCGAGTTTTACTCGAGTGCGAGCCAGATCGCGGCCGACGGTGAGAGCGAACTCGAGGACGACGAGCACGTGGTGGTCTGGGCCGAGTCGACCGCCGAGAACTTCGAGTCGACGGCTGACGGCCCGGAGACGATCGTCTACGAAGATAACGACATTCCACTCATCTCCGAAGACGGCCAGGTGGTGGGGATCGGTTCGGTCGATTTCATCAGCGACGGACAGGGTGGCTTTCGCTTCGGCAACGAACAGTTCATGATCAACCTGTTCGACGAGAAACTCGGCGGCGAGGGAACGATCCTCTGGGACGAAGGACACGAGCAGTTTGTTGACCTGGCGCTCGAGAACTACGAGTCGTTCCGTCAGTACGCTGGTGACGCCGGCTACACCCTGAAAGCGACACAGTCGCTGCTCGAGACGCAGATACAGACGCTGACGTTCAATTCGACGGCCAGTCTGGTCGACACGGACGGAACGGCGCTGTCGAACCCCGAGTATGTCGTCGTCTGGGCGGAGGAGACGGCGGAAAACGTCGACAGTGATGACGACGGCGCGTACATCTATGGCGATGACGAGCCGATCCCGCTGATCGCCAAAGACGGCAACGTCGTCGGCTTCGGCGGTGTTGGCTTCATCGAGGATGGCGGGGACTTCACGGATGCGAACGCCGAGTTCATGCTCGAGATCCTCGCCGACCTCGCCGGCAGCGACGGCACCCTGCTGTGGGACGAAGCCCACGACACCTTCTGGGGTGCAGACAGCGTGAGTGAGTTCGCCACAACCATCGAAGACGATGGGTACGATTTCCAGCCGGTGGATGACCTCGGTGACGGGGGCGGGGCTGGCCTCGAGGAACTCGAGTTCTTCTCGACGGCCAGCCTTCTCGCGGCGGATTACACGCCCCTCGAGGACGACTCCCTGGTTGCGGTCTGGGCGGAGGAGACAGCTGAAAACGTGGATGAGGGTACTGATGATGCCAGCGAGGAAGCCACGAGTGATGACGAAGTTACCCTCGAGGCCGACCCGACAGACCCCGGTGAGACCGCCACCCACGAGTGGTCGCTCGCGGGCGAGGAGATTGACTTCGAGGGCGAAATCGATACGATCACCGTCGAGTACCCGGCCGGCGCGAGTTTCGATGGGCTCAACCAGGATGACGTGACGGTCGTGCTCACGCGGCAACTCGCCAGCGGTCCGGACACCACTGAAATCACCGTTAATGAGGGGAGCTACGAGGGCTCGAGTGCGACGTTCGATCTGAGTGGAAACTTCAACACCACCATCGTCGGCGACTCCAGCGTCACCATCGACGGCCTCGAGAATCCCGAAATCGAGGACTTCACGGCGACGATCACGCTCGAGGGGGATGACGACGAACTCTCACTCGAGGCGGTCGTCGGCGAAGGCGGCGCGGGCAGCGGAGCATTCGTCCCATACCCCGCAGACGTCGACATCCCCCTGGTGGCCGTCGACGGGACGGTCGTCGGGATCGGCGCGGAACTCGCCCCCGACGCAAGCGACGTCGACGACAATCGAACGTTCCTCGTCAACGCGTGGGAGGATCGCCTCGGCGGGACGGGAACGGTCCTCTACGACGAAGGCCACGGCCAGGAGCTAACGCTCGATGACTACAGCGACCTCGAGGCCCTGGCGACCGACCGCGGGTTCGACGTTGAGGCGACAACGGATCTCGAGGAGGACCTCGACGACGCCGACGTGGTGATGATCACGACCCCCGAGTCGGCGTTCACCGCGGACGAACGTGGGGCACTCGCTGCCTTCGTCGACGACGGTGGCGTCCTGTTCATCCATGACGAGGCGAACTTCGAGGGCGACGGCACCGACGAGTTGAACGAGCTCGCGGCCAGTCTCGACCTCGCGTTCCGATTCAACTCGGATCAGGTTGAAGACGAGGAGAACAGCGGCTTCGCCCCGTTCGTCCCACAGACGAGTGCGTTCAACGACACCTTCGACTTCTTCGGTGGGGACGCGGCCCTCGAGGATGCAGCCGTCTTTGCGACGGCCTCTCCGGTGGAGGCGTTCACCGACGACGAACTCACCGCGCTCGAGGACTTCGTCGCCGACGGCGGCGCTGTCTTCCTGTTCGATGAATCGGAGTTCACGAACGAGGAGACGGACAACCTGAACGCCGTCGCCGATGCCTTAGATACCTCGTTCCGTTTCAACGCCGACCAGGTCGAAGACGAGCAGAACAACGCCGGGATCGGGTTCGTCCCCACCACGGGCAACTTCAACGAGGGCTTCGACTACTTCGGTGAGGTCGACGGTCCGACGCTCGAGGACGGCGATGGCCTCGTCGTCATGACGCCCGAGCAGGCGTTCTCGAGCGCCGAGTTGAACGCGCTCGTCGAGTTCGTCGACGATGGCGGCGCACTGTTCATCTTCGATCAGTCCGATTTCGGTGGCCACGACAACGAGGCCGTCGGGTTCGACGAAACGGAAAACCTCAACGAGATCGCCGACGCGCTCGACCTCGCGTTCCGGTTCAACTCGGACCAGGTCAACGACGAGGACGATTTCACCTTCACGACGGGCAATTTCAACGACGACGTCGCGTACTTCGACGAACGGGAGAAATCGATCGCCGTCCCGTTCGAACAGGGCGGCGAATACTACGGCCGCGTCGTGCGTGTCTTCGACGGCGACACGTTCGAAGTGGAGTTCGACAGCGAGTACGACTACCGCGACGTAATCCGACACATCGGTATCGATACCGCCGAAACCGCACCCGCGACCAATGACCCCGAGGAGTGGTTCGGCATCGAGGACCTCGAGCACCTCGATACCTGGGGCAGCAAAGCCACCGACTTCTCTCTCGACGTGATGGCCCCCGACGCGGAGGCCGGCGAGACGAACGTCGAGGGACGGCGCGTCAAGATGACGTTCGATCCGGTCGAGCCCCTGCGCGGGAACTTCGGGCGGTTGCTGATGTACATGTACTACGATCCCGACGATTTCGACGCCGGTCCCGACGGCGACTACTCGGTGAACTACAACCTCGAGACGATCGAAGAGGGGTATTCGCGGATCTACTCCTCCGGGTTCTCCAAACACGACGAGTGGGCCGAAATCGA
>PUKM01000019.1 GCA_003552325.1 Natrialbaceae archaeon
CTGGGACGGCACGTCCTGAACCTCGAGGTCGACGTCGACCACCTCGTAGATGCCGACTTCATCGTCTGCGCGTTCGAACGCCTCCTCACCGGTCAGGAGACGTTCTGCGTTGCCGATATACGCGGCAGCCATCCGACGGCCGCCGTAGTAGACCAGATAGTAATCGCCGCTCAGTACCTGTTCGCTCAACACGAGGTAGCCGGTAAAGGACCCAGACTGGAGGGTCTGATCCACCTCCCGAATAGCGGTGTCGTTCGTATAATATTTGGCTCGGGTGTCGCCGCCTGTTTCGACCATGGTACAGAGCAGTGGCAACGACGGGTGCGGGGCGACGTATGCCGTCCCACTCGCCTCCTCGAACTGCTCGAGTGTGCCATCGATGACGCCGACGATCCGACCGTTGAGCATGAACAGCCAGGCACCACCAGCCGAGACACCACCAGAAAAGTCGGCGTCGGCAAGCGATGAGAGACCGTCGAGACCGCCAGAAAACGGGCGAGCATCCCATCGTTCGACGCGCTCTTGCGTGCGCGGATCCATATTTCAACAAGCCGGAACCGGTGTAAATACGTTTCGCCTAGTGGAACCGTCTCGTCAAATCTTCGACTCGGCGTCGTCGGCGAGCTCTTTCATTCGTTTACCGATTCGGCCCGCACTCGAGAACTCGTCTTCACTCATGGCGTTGGCCAGCGCGTTACCGAGGACGAACACGGCATGTTTGTGCTCGCTTTTCGATTTGTGTACGTCGTCTGGGTCGACGTCCAGTTGATGATAGGCATCGAACAGCCCCTCGTCGACCTCTTCACGGTCAGAAAAGTACTCCATGATAACGACGAGCTCGCCGTGTAGCTCGAGCAGTTCGTCTTTGTGCATACCCGCGAGTATGAACGGTCGTGATTTAAGCATTGTGTGGGCAGGGGTGGCAGATTTCGGTACCGTGAGCCAGCTCTTGGTGAGTGGTGGAGCGATATTTACTCCGCTGAAAAATACTGGTGAGTGAACACATATACAACTCACTATGAACAATCAACGAACGTCGTGTTTACCCTCGAGGGAGCGTGAGCCGGCTGAAAACGGCTGGCACACCATCAGTAACTAACAACGCTTTTCCGCTTGGTCAGAGAGTATCCAGATATGACAGTCGACGACCCCGTGACGGTGGGGGTATTGAGTTTGCACACGAGCAAGGAGTCGAAAGCGATTTTGAACGCGGTCGAAGCACTTGGGCACGATTCAGCCTGGTTGCGTGAGGAGAACACGACGATTGATATTCAGGATGGCGCTGTCGTGATTGACCCTGGTGTCGATGTCATTGCGAACCGAATGCTGTTGTCGAACACGGAACAGCCCTGTGAGGAACTCGGCCTCGCTGAGACGCTCAACCGTCTCGTTCCGATGCTCAATGAACCGGATGCAACGCTGGCGGCATCACACAAACTGGCGACGGCTGCCGCGCTGGCGAGTGCCGATATTCAGGTTCCGGACGTGTTCCTCTCACTCAGCACGGAAAACCTGAACGAGGCTCGAGACCGGTTTGGTGAGGAAGCGGTGTACAAGACGGCGATCGGCACCCACGGTGGCGGGACCTGGAAAATCGGTCCGAACGATCCGGTGAACGCGAAAGTCGGGAACAGATACGCCTTTTTGCAGGAACTGATCGACCACGACGAACAGCGCCATCGCGATCTTCGGATCTACGTCGTCGGCGAGGAAGTCGTCGGCGCGATGTATCGCTACGCCCCGGACAACGACTG
The DNA here is from genome assembly GCA_003552325.1 of Natrialbaceae archaeon. Taxonomy (GTDB): domain Archaea; phylum Halobacteriota; class Halobacteria; order Halobacteriales; family Natrialbaceae; genus Natronosalvus. Next base: position 1,755 of record PUKM01000019.1, read on the forward strand.
GCGAACGAACGTCGCTGTCGGTGGCTCCGTCGAAGACGCGACCGATTCGCTCCCGGAACCGGTGACCGAGATGGCCGTCGATGCCGCACAGGTCATCGGCCTCGATTACGCCGGCGTCGACATCGTCGAGGGTGAGGAAGGCTGGTACGTCCTCGAGGTCAACCCGACGGCGGGCTTCAAGGGGCTGTTCGAGGCGACCCACGTCAGTCCGGCCCCGTACATCGCGAAACTGGCGATCGAACGCGCTGGTGGTGCAGTCGACGATGGCCGCGTCTGGGAGCTCTCGGCCAATCTCGACGACTCGATGCCGACGGCGATGCCCGAGGTGACGAGCCTCCACGACGGCGAACCGGCGATCATCGGGTATACGGAAGAAGTCGTCCTCTCGGGTACCAGCGGCTCGAAAGCAGTGTACGCAAAGTCGGACACCGGTGCGACGCGGACGAGTATCGACACGCGTCTCGCAGCGGATATCGGTGCCGGCCCCATCAAATCGATCACCCGCGTCAAATCCGGCAGCCGGAAAACCTCGAAGAGCCGGCCCGTCGTCGACGTCGTCGTCGGTGTGGGCGGCAACCAACACACCGTCACCGCCAGTATCGAGGATCGGAGCCACATGGATTACCCCGTCATCCTCGGACGTGACATCCTGGGGAGTTATCAGGTCGACGTCAGCCGTCGAGTCGATGGCGATATCCCCGACAGTCCCGAGGAAGAAGAGGAACTGCTCGAGTAACAGAGCCCACGAATTGCTATTTTGAGACGGGTTCGACGTCGAGTTCCAGCGAGCGCTCCTCGAGACACGCCTCGAGTGGCTCGAGGGCGTCCTGTGCGATCGTATAGGGATCGGTCTCGCCCGCACGGACGGCTTCCGCGAGGCCCGTCACCCCACCCTGAGCCTCGAGTTCCGCCTCCAGCAGGCGATGGACGTCCGATCTGAGCAGGGTCCGTATCTCTTCGGCGTGACGCAATCGCCGGCGGGCAGCGAGCGAGCCCGTCGCCTCGAGATGGACTCTGTGGGCACGACACTCGTCGATGACGTCGTCGACGCCGGTGCCCTTGGTGGCGACGGTTTCGAGGACTGGTGGTGTCCAGGTCTCGGGACCCTCATCGTCGACATCGGCTTCGGTGTCTCCCTGTTCGAGGTCAGCCACTGCATCTGGCCCGTGGTGGCCCACACCGACGCTCGCAAACCCGCTTCCTTCGCCGAGTTCGATCATCTCGAGGAGTTCCTGTACCGTTCGGTCCGCGCCCGGACGGTCGGCTTTGTTGACGATGAAGACGTCCGCTATCTCGAGGATGCCGGCTTTGAGCGTCTGCACGGCGTCGCCTGAGCCCGGTGGGACGAGCACTGCAACGGTGTCGGCGGTCCGAACGATGTCGATCTCGTTCTGGCC
>PUKM01000181.1 GCA_003552325.1 Natrialbaceae archaeon
AACGTATTTATTTTCGGTTCCAGCATACCAGGTATGGCACCCGAATCCCACTCTCGTGCCGGTATCGGCCCACAGCAGACACGCCTGTCACTGGGATTCGGCTTTTTTCTCCGCCACTGATCGGTGGACACACGAGGCCGTTCACCACGTGACCTCGAGTCGAAACCGGTCGGGGGTGGCCACCACGAGCAGCCACCACACATCGGAACCGCTAACTGACCGACAACCAGCCATACGATAGAGCGAATGCAGTTACCACACACACAGGTCGCGGTCCTCGAGGCCGCGAGCGCAGACGAGGCACGGACCGTCGACGCCCTCGCTGACGCCACCGACCTGCCACCGGAGACCGTCACGGGAGCGGTCTTCGAGCTCGAGGAGGCAGGCCTGGTCGCCGTCACCGAGGCCGTCGATGAAACGATTTCCCTCACCGAGGAGGGGACAACGTATGCCAGGGACTCGTTACCCGAGACCCGGTTCTACCGGGGCGCACTCGAGGCCGGTGCGGACGAGTCTCCCGTCGAGATGGGGCAGGTGATCGGCCGCGCCAATCTCGAGGGGCCACAGGTCAACATCGCCCTCTCGAATTACGCCCGCAAGGGGTACGGACAGATCGATAGCGGCGAGGTGACGGCTGATCCGGATACCGATCCTGACGACGACGCGGAGGCCCGTGCCCTCGAGACGCTGACAGCGTCCGACGGAGACGCCGTCGCAGTCGAGATCGCTGACGACGTCCTCGAGCAACTCGAGCGACGCGGGTTACTCGAGCGAACTGAGTCGACGGTGAGAGCCGCGACACTGACCGAGCAGGGCGTCACCGAACTGATGGCCGGTATCGAGAGCGCCGAGACGGTTGGGCAGGTGACACCTGAACTCCTGACGAGCGGTGACTGGCAAGACGCCGAGTTCGCCGAGTACAACGTCGAAGCCGATGCGGAAGTCGTCGATGGCGGGAGCGTCCACATCCTGCGCCAGACGGCCGAACGCGTCACGGACGTGCTGGTCGGGATGGGGTTTCAGGAGATGGACGGCCCCCATGCCGACGCGGACTTCTGGATCAACGACTGCCTGTTCATGCCACAGGACCATCCCGCACGAACCCACTGGGACCGGTTCGCCCTCGAGCGCCCGACCCACATCGACGACCTGCCGGCTGCCCTCGTCGAGCGTGTCGAACGCGCCCACCACGAAGGTGTCGGCGACGATGGCGAAGGATACAACTCGCCGTGGGACGAGGAATTCGCGCGGGCGATCGCGCTGCGTGGACACACCACCTCGCTCTCAGCACGGTATCTCTCTGGCCACGAAATCGGCGAGCTGGAACCGCCACAGCGGTATTTCAGCGTCGAGAAAGTGTACCGAAACGACACCCTCGACCCGACCCACCTCCTCGAGTTCTTCCAGATCGAAGGCTGGGTGATGGCCGAGGACCTCTCCGTGCGAGACCTGATGGGCACCTTCGAGGAGTTCTACGCCCAATTCGGCATCCACGACATCGAGTTCAAACCGCACTACAATCCCTACACGGAACCCTCGTTCGAGCTGTTCGGAACCCACCCAACCACCGGCGAACTCGTCGAAATCGGCAACTCGGGAATCTTCCGCGAGGAGATGCTGGAGCCACTTGGCGTCGACTGTGACGTCATGGCCTGGGGGCTCGCCCTCGAGCGGTTGCTCATGTTGATGTACGGCTTCGAGGACATTCGAGACATCCACGGCACGCTGTGTGACCTGGAACTGCTGCGAGAGACGGAGGTGACCTACTGATGCCCACGGTCGATATCGATCCCGACGAGTTGCGCGAACTGACCGGCCACGAGGAGAAAAGCGACGACGAGCTGCAAACCGACCTCTTCGGCCTCGGCCTCGAGTACGAAGGCGAGACTGACGATGGCGCGTTCGAACTCGAGTTCGCCCCCGACCGTCTCGACCGGCTCTCGGTCGAAGGGGTCGCGCGCTCGCTCCGATACCACTACGGCGACGCCCGTGGCGTTCACGTCCCCTCGACGAATCCACCGGACTGGACGATCGTCGTCGAAGAGTCCGTACCCGAGGAACGCCCGTACGTGACGGGGGCGGTCGTTCGCGACGTGTCCCTGGACGATGACGGCCTCGAGTCGCTGATCCAGCTGCAAGAAAAACTGCACGCGACGATGGGTCGAAAGCGCGCGAAAGGAGCGATCGGTGTCCACGACCTGACGATGCTTCGCGGCGCACCAGCCACGGAGGGGAATCCGACGATTCGCTACGTCGGTGTCGACCCCGACGGTGACCGCTTCGTCCCTCTCGATGCAGACCAGGAGATGACGCCTGCGGACGTCCTCACCGACCACGAAACCGGTCGGACGTACGCCGATCTGGTCCAGGCATACGAGCGGTATCCGGCCATCTACGACGACATCGGTCTCTTCTCGTTCCCGCCGGTCATCAACGGCCGCCGGACCGAGGTGACGACCGACTCACGGGACCTCTTCATCGAGATGACGGGGACCGATCAGTGGACCATCGACAAGATGCTCGCCATCGTCTGTTACGCGCTGGCCGCTCGCGGGGCGACCGTCGAGGACGTCACCGTCGAGTACCCCGACGAGACGCTCCGTCGACCCGACTTCTCGACGAAGACGAAAACCGTCACCCACGACCGTATCGAGTCGATTCTGGGTCTCGACCTCGAGCCAGCCGACATCATCGACCTGGCCGAACGGTCGGGACTCGACGCCGCCGAGACTGATTCGGAGGACCTCGCCTACGAAGTCACGATTCCGCCGTACCGCGTCGACGTCTTGCACCCGCTCGACGTCATCGACGACCTCGGGCGAGCGTACGGCTTCAACGACCTCGAGCCACGATACCCCGACGTCGGTACGATCGGGGGCCGGCACGAACGCTCACGCCTCGAACGTGCCGTCCGAACCCGACTCGTTGGATTGGGCTTTCAGGACCTGCTCAACTTCCACATGATCAGTGAGACGGAGAATTTCGACCGGATGGGCCTCGAGCGCGACGCGCTAGGGGCCACTCCCGATGTCTACGGCGCTGGCGAGCCGGCGACGATCAAAGAGCCCTACAGCGAGGACTACACCATGCTCCGAACCTGGGTGCTCCCGTCGCTGTTGATGGTTCTCGAGAACAACAC